>JBDKRF010000140.1:0-4660 GCA_039683525.1 Clostridiaceae bacterium | reverse complement strand
CATGGGCTTGGCTTGACCAGAGGGGATGCGCGAAGATCGTTTCCCCACAGGTGCTCGAGCGGTATGCCATGAGCGCGGCGCGCTGGATCCAGTGTGAAACGGCAATCACGGAATACGGGTTTTTAGCAAAGCACCCGACTACGGGGAGCGCGATCCAATCACCCTACGTGGCTATGAGTCAGAACTATATGGCACAGACAAACCGGCTCTGGTTTGAGATTTACCAAATCGTCAAGGAGAACTGCGCCGCTGATTATACTGGCGCGAATCCGCAGGATGACGTCATGGAACGCCTGCTGACCGCGCGCAAGGGGAAATAACCATGGACGAAATACAGGCTTTTATTCACTCACTCAAGTATTACAGCTTGACGAGCCAACAGCGCAAGACGCTGCGCGGGCAGGCACTGGCAGGAAATCTTCCGGCAGCACGAGCCGGCTTAAGAAAGATCGTTTCGAGAGGAGTTCAACATGGTCATTCAAACGCTGTCGGCCGATAAGCTCGTTCCGGCGGATTACAATCCTCGTAAAGACTTAAAACTCGGTGACCCGGAATACGAGAAGCTGAAACGATCGATTACGGAGTTCGGGTATGTGGAGCCAGTGATCTGGAATAAGACTACGGGCCATGTTGTCGGCGGGCACCAGCGCTTGAAGGTGCTGATCGACACCGGCATGACCGAGGTCGAATGCGTCATTGTTGAGATGGACTCGGAAAAAGAGAAAGCGCTCAACGTCGCTCTGAATAAAATCAATGGTGAGTGGGACAAGGATAAGCTCGCTCTGCTGATTACGGATTTACAGGGAGCGGACTTCGATGTGTCTCTAACCGGCTTTGACGCTCCTGATTTGGATGCGCTGTTCAAAGATGCGCAGCGTGCCGATGTTCATGATGATGATTTCGATGTGGATGCCGCGCTCAAGGAACCGACGATCACAAAGCCGGGTGATCTGTGGCTGCTAGGCAAACACCGCCTGGTGTGTGGCGACAGCACAAAAAGAGATGTGTTCGACCTTCTCATGGATGGAAAGCAGGCAAACCTCGTGGTCACGGATCCCCCTTACAATACGAACTACGAAGGCAACGCGGGTAAGATTAAAAACGACAACATGACCGACTCCGCATTTTACGATTTCCTGTTTGCTTCTTTTCAAAACATGGAAGCCAGCATGGCGAACGACGCGTCGATCTATGTATTCCATGCGGATACGGAGGGCCTGAACTTTCGAAAGGCGTTTTCTGAGGCGGGATTCTATCTCTCCGGCACATGTATTTGGAAGAAGCAATCGTTGGTGCTTGGGCGGAGTCCGTACCAATGGCGGCATGAGCCAATTATTTTCGGTTGGAAGAAAAAGGGTAAGCACCAATGGTACGCCGATCGAAAGCAGACTACAATCTGGGAGTTTGACAGACCGAAGAGCAATCCTGACCATCCGACCATGAAGCCCGTGGAGCTTTTAGCATATCCGATCTTGAACTCCAGCATGGCGAACTGCATCGTGCTCGACCCCTTCGGCGGCAGCGGCAGCACCCTAATCGCCTGCGAGCAGACGGATCGGATCTGTTTCATGGTCGAGCTGGACGAAAAGTACTGCGACGTGATCGTTCGTCGGTTTTATCAAAATTTTCCCGACCAACCGGTTTTTCGTAACGGTGAGCGGATTTTGCACGAAGAAATCATGGAAACACAGATATAGCTTGATAAGTACAGCTGCTTGAGGCATGTATGTACTACCAAATTTTAGGAGGTAGACATAGGATGCAGATCAAGTACCACTTAGAGGGCAGCGAGCGCAAGGCGCTGCTGGCAGTCATGCGCGAAATCTTGCAGGATACTCCCAAGTACATGGGGCCGCCGACGTTTTCTTTCGAGATAGGCCCATACACCATCGACCGGCACGGGACACTGGATTGTCCGGATCACTTGGATTCTACACAGGTCGCCATGTTGATCCGCGAATTGGAACGCGACGGTTACGTCGGCGAACGGGTCGGCGAGCCAGCTAAGCCCATCGAGCAAGAAGCGGCGAAAATGCCGCTGCAGGAAATCGTGACACCTATACTCGACAGCCTTGACCGGCTTTCGGTCGAGATGCCGCGGGATGGCATGACGCCCACCGCAATGGAAAACCTGCGGCGGCTGGTCGCGAGCAAGGCAACGCTGCTGAAGAAATCACTCGGAACAGACAGCCTGCCGATCACGGAACACACTGACCGGATCGAGTTCGGATGGTTCCGGCCGACCGATGATCAAACAGAGATCGCGGCCTACTACCAACTGGTACAGGGGCTTTGCGAACTGGCGCGCACACAAAAGCGCGTGCTGGCCGCCGAGCGTCCCGTTGAAAGTGACCGGTTCGCGCTGCGCTGCATGCTTTTGCGAATCGGCTTCATCGGCGACGCGTTCAAAGATTCGCGAAGAGTCCTTCTGCGAAACCTCACGGGTAGTTCTTCCTATGCAAAGCAGAAGGCGGGTGATGATGCATGAACGGAATCCATCCAGAGATGCTGAAACAGCTCAAAGAGTATTACACAACCGGCACTCGGGTGATGCTGATTCGCATGAGCGATCCTTATACGAATCTTCGACAAGGCGATCGGGGAACGGTGAGCTTTGTAGATGATATTGGCAGCATTCACGTGAATTGGGATAGCGGCGGCAACCTCGCAGTGCTTTTTCGTGAGGATCAGTGTATGAAGATTGAGGAGGGCGAGCTTGAGTAGTCGATTATTTGTCGCCTATGGTGTTGGTGTGAACCGCGCTGAGATGGCAAAGCATTGCCCGACCGCGAAGCTGATCGGCGCGACGGAGTTGAAGAACTACAGACTCGCGTTTCGCGGTAGCAGGGCCGGCGCACTGGCGACGATCGAAAAGGCGAAAGCCGGCATTGCTCCCGCGCTGCTGTGGGAGATTTCACCGCAGGATGAAGCAGCGCTCGATCGCTGGATCGGTGCCCCGGAGCTGTATCGGAAAGCTGCGATCAAAGTACGCCGCGGCGGTACACTGGTAGATGCGCTGATATACATTCTGAACAGCGGCAAACCACAGAACAAGCCGAGCGCTTTCTATTACAGCACTCTTCTGGAAGGGTACAGAGCAGCGGGGTTTGATGAATACATCTTGAAAGCGGCGGTACAGGATGGCGATGCGGACGCGACGGGTGCATAGATCGCCGAGCCGCCGCGTCGCGCAACGTCGCCGCCACTGAGCGGTTCAAAAGGCGGATGGGGCGGTTGCCCCAACGGAGCACGATAACCAAACCAAGCCGGACACGGAGGCTCACGCGGGCCTCCGTTTTGATTTCATGAGGAGGAGGCGTGATGCTACGAAAATTGAAGAAGTATGCGCCGACTCCATTCAAAGCGAAGAATTCGGTGTACGACAAACGATCGGCAGATAAAGCTGTGGCTTTTATCGAATGTCTTTCACACACAAAAGGCACATGGGCGGGGAAGCCATTTCTGCTCATCGACTGGCAGGAACAGATCATCCGCGATGTATTTGGCACACTGAAACCCAGCGGCTATCGTCAATTTAACACTGCATTTATTGAAATTGCAAAAAAAAATGGAAAGTCTGAACTTGCCGCCGCTGTCGCGTTGCTCTTAACCTGCGGAGATAATGAAGAGCGCGCCGAGGTGTACGGGTGCGCCGCTGACCGACAGCAGGCCTCGATCGTATTCGAAGTCGCAAAGGACATGGTCACCATGTGCCCGGCGCTGGCGAAGCGCGTGAAGATCCTTGCATCGCAGAAGCGGATCGTTTACCTGCCGACCGGGAGTTACTATCAGGTGCTCTCTGCCGACGTCGCCAACAAGCACGGTTTCAACACGCATGGCGTCATCCTCGATGAATTGCACACCCCGCCGAACCGCCGTCTTTTTGACGTTATGACCAAGGGCAGCGGCGACGCGCGCATGCAACCGCTGTACTTTTTGATCACCACTGCGGGCGACAATACGAACTCCATTTGCTGGGAAGTACATTCAAAAGCAAAGGATATCCTCGACGGCAGGAAGACAGACCCGACATTTTATCCAGTTATTTACGGCACCGAAGAGAACGATTCTTGGACCGACCCCAATGTATGGAAGAAAGCGAATCCGTCGCTTGGGATCACGGTGGGGATCGACAAAGTGAAGGCGGCATGTGAAAGCGCGCAGCAGAACCCCGCCGAGGAGAACGCGTTTCGGCAGCTTCGTTTGAACCAGTGGGTCAAGCAGGCGATCCGCTGGATGCCAATGGACGCGTGGGATAAATGTGCGTTTCCGGTTGACCCTAAATCGCTCGAAGGCAGGGTCTGCTACGGCGGCCTCGACCTTTCGTCCAGCACGGACATCACGGCATTTGTGCTCGTGTTTCCGCCGCTGGATGAGATGGACAAGTATGTGATCCTGCCGTTCTTCTGGATCCCCGAGGAGAATATCGACCTGCGTGTGCGTCGCGATCATGTAAACTATGACCTTTGGGAGAAGCAGGGTTTCCTACTGACGACCGAAGGGAACGTCGTGCATTACGGGTTCATCGAGACGTTTATCAATCAACTCGGTAAGATGTACAACATCCGCGAAATCGCGTTTGACCGGTGGGGTGCCGTGCAGATGGTACAGAACCTTGAGGGGATGGGCTTCACGGTCGTTCCCTTCGGTCAGGGATTCA
>JBDKRF010000139.1:0-2574 GCA_039683525.1 Clostridiaceae bacterium | reverse complement strand
CTTTGTTGCAGTTGGCTTTTTGGTTGGTTTCGGTGTTGGCTTGGGTGAAGGCGTCGGCGTCGGATCAATCTTCGGACGCGCCCCCGGCGAATACAGCAGATCACGGTCTTCCACGTTGAACACGCTGTCTTCACTGATCTGATTCTTCTTTTGGAACGCGCGGAGTGCATCTTCGGTTGCGACACCGAAATAGCCGTTGACCTTCTCGGAATAATACCCAAGCTCGTTGAGACGGGATTGCATGCTTTCCACATCCGTTCCGCTGTCGCCAAGCTTGATTTCATACGGCTTCGCTTCGGCGCTAAACAGGTGCTCCTGAAGTTCGCCGGTGGCGACGCCGTCCATGGGGTCGTTGATCGTGCGCTGGAAGAGGGAGACGGCAACTGACGTTGCCGCATTGTAGACGGTGGTGGGTTCGTCCGAGTCAAGGTAACCCAGTTCCATGAGCCTGTTTTGCAGCTGAGACACGGTTGGATAATCGTCATTCTCTTTTAATAGCGTATATTGAGATATGATTACGCCCGCCGTAGCAGCCGGTTCTGGCTGAGGCGTGTCGAGCGCGCAGGACGAAGGTGCGAGTGCTTCTGCGCTAAATGGAATTGGCGTAGGCGTAGCCTCAATGATCACACGCGCTGCTTCCATCGCCACCGCGTTTGCGCCGGAAAAATAGTTGATCGCCAGCGGAAGCACGAGAAACGCGATGATGCATCCGCCCGCGATGGTCAGAATCCATGTGCGCGCGGCTGGCGGGAAGATATGCTTTTGCGGTTTGCCCGAAGTCAGGCGCGGTGTAATCAAATCAATCACCTCATATGCGTTATCGCAAGTCGATCATCATTCTTGAATCAATCTGTGATCAACAATTCCATTATAACGTTTAAAGTCAACAATCGATTTGAACATTTTCAAAACTTGGCAACCGAAATGTAACAAGATATTGAACACGCTGTTTACATTCTGTTTGTTTTGTGCACGGATTTCATGTGAGTCTGCTTTTGCAAATGTATCATCGCTATGGTAAAATAAGCTGTCTTACTATTGGAGAAACATACGATGTCGTTGATTCACGCACAGGAGCTTGAGAAAAGCTTCGGGGAAAGAACCCTATTTTCAGATATCGCGTTTGATGTGTTTGAGCAGGATCATGTTGGTCTCGTCGGGATCAACGGATGCGGCAAGAGCACGCTGATGCGTATGATAGAAGGTCAGGAGCCGCACGATGGTCGCGGTCAACTTTCTGTTTCAAAAAACGCATCCGTTGCGATGTTGGATCAGTCTCCCGACTGGGGAAAAGGGCAAACGCTTTATGACGCGGTGCTGGAAGCTTCCGGCAAATGGATGGAAGCCGAGCGCGCGCTTCACGAGATCGCAGAGCGGATTGAGCGCGAGGGCGCAAGCGAATCTCTGATTCGCAAACAAGCGGATTTGCAGGATCGTTACACCCATGACGGAGGGCTGACGTACCGAGCGCGCACGAGATCGACTCTGCTTGGCCTTGGTTTCTCCGAAGAGCAACTCAGTAGCCCGATCTCCGTCATGAGCGGAGGGCAGATGCGAAAGGCAGCACTCGCGAAAATCCTTATGTCAGACGCAGACCTGCTTTTACTGGACGAGCCGACCAACCATCTCGATATCGCAGCGCTGGAGTGGTTGGAAGGTTATCTTTCCGCGTTTCGCGGCGCTTTTGTGTTGATTTCGCATGATCGCTATTTTCTGGACAAAGTCTGCAACCGCATCTTTGAGCTGGAGAACGGCTCAATGGATCAATACACAGGCAACTACAGCCAGTCCATGGAGAAAAAGATGGACGAGCGTGAGTTTGCCATGCGAAAGTACCAAAATACGCTCCGCGAGATCAAGCGCATCGAGGGTATCATCGAACAGCAGCGCAGATGGAACCAGGCGCGCAACTACGTGACCATCGCCTCCAAGGAAAAGCAGATCGAGCGGATCAAATCAACGCTCGTCAGGCCCGAGGATGCCCCACAAGCAATCCATTTTCACCTGAAAGCGGATGCGCTGACCGCCAATGAAGTCGTCGTCTGCAAAGACCTGAGCAAGCGGTTCGGCGGGCGCGAGATCTTTCGAAGCCTCAATTTGATGATCCGACGGGATGAGAAGGTCTGTCTGCTCGGCGCAAACGGCTGCGGCAAAACCACACTATTGAAGATTCTCACCAACAAGATCGAGCCGGACTCCGGCAGTTATAAACTGGGCTCCAACGTGCATGTCGGCTACTACGAGCAGGGCACTGTGCGCCCGAACGACCCACACACGGTACTGGAGTCTCTCAACACGAGTTTTCCGCGCTATGACACAAAGCAGTTACGCAATATGCTGGGTTCCTTCCTCTTTCGTGGGGACGATGTGTTCAAGCACATGAGCGACCTCTCCGGCGGCGAGTTTGCGCGCATTCAACTGCTCAAGCTAATGCTCAACGGCAGCAACGTGTTGTTTCTCGACGAGCCGACCAACCACCTCGACATCCCTTCCTGCGAGGCGCTGGAAGGTGCACTGAGCGATTACGGCGGAACGATGCTGATCGTCACGCACGATCGCTATCTCGCCAATCGC
>JBDKRF010000138.1:0-3662 GCA_039683525.1 Clostridiaceae bacterium | reverse complement strand
CGGAACCTGCGAAACACCCAGCTCCTTAGCGACCTGCGCCGTCAACCGCCCGCGGAGTGAACCCGCGCGGTCAATCTGAGTAAAAATTCCTTCCGGAATGCCGAGCTTGCGAATCAGATCATAGTCCCAGTTCTGCGCGGCGGCAGAGTAGAGATTCGTGGTGGTGACGTTGGTATACTCGCTCTTCTTCTCGCCTGTGAAAAAATAGCCCAATAGATCCGGCATCAATAGCAGCGTTTTCGCCCGGTTAAGCGCGGGGTCCTGTTCGCGCACGCGGCGCACGAGCTGATAGATCGTGTTGAAGTTCATCGCGGCGATGCCTGTGCGCTCAAACAGTTCGCGTTTGGAGACGATCTCCCACGCCGCTTCCATCTCCGCATCCGTAGCGTCTCGATAGCAGCGCGGGTTTTCGATCAACGCCCCGTTTTCGTCCAGAAGCCCGAAATCCACGCCCCAGGTGTCGATGCCGAAACTGTCGATCTGCCCGTTGGTTTCGGCGTTGCATGCGGCAAAGCCATGCTTGAGTTGTTGCGTCAAGTAGCCCGCGTCCCAGCGGTGCGCGTTTCCGATTTCACGCATCGGGTTTTCGAACCGATGCAGCTCGGTCAGCCGCATCCGCTCGCCGTCAAAGCGCGCGAGCATCGCGCGCCCGTTGGACGCGCCAAGGTCAAACGCGAGCAGGTTCCGCTGCCTCATGCCTTCGCCCCCAGCAACGATTTTCTGTATTTCTCGCTCTCCCAGTTTGCGATGAAGCGCTTTGCCTGCTCGCCCATGGTCGAGAGCGTATATCCGTTTTTCTCAATCTGCTCCTGAATGAACAGCACTGCGGACAGCGTCTGCGTGATCACCATCGCCTGCGCTTGCGGGATGCCAAACGAGAGCTTGCCCGTAGCGAGGTCAAGCTGCGCACTGCCCTCTTTTGCCTCGCCCGCGCCGAAGGCGAGCGTGCCGATAAAGAACACCATCTGGTCGGGATAGAGCGGCGTATCGATGAAGAAGGAGGCGTCATAGCTCCGCGCGGTGAGACGCTGGCTCAGATATGCTTCCAGATCCAGCCGCAGAAACGCCTCCGCGGCTACGCCGAAAAACGCGGCAAGGCGCGCATTGACCGCATCGTGCAGCGTGAGCGCGGCATCCGCCGTCTCTTCATGCACGATCAGCCCGTGGTTTTGCATGAACAGCACCGTGGGAATCTTGCCCGTGTCGCGCTCCACGCGATCCATCTCGTCCCGAATCGCAAACGAAAGCCGCGCGCCGGGATCGATATACGGCACCATGCCCCAGGAGAAGCTTGCTCCCGCCATCGCCTCGGTCAACACCTGCTTCATCTCAACCAAGCAGCAGGCAAGGTTTGCGTAGACGCTGTGACTATGGATCACGAATTTCCACAGCAGGGAATGAAACCCTGCCTCGACGGAGGGCCGCAGCGCCGGGAGCCCTTCCACCGCGATGGTGGCGGCCTTTGCGCGCTCGGAGCCCGCTTTTTCCGCGTCCTCAAAGTCCGCAGCCGCGTGTCCACGATAAAACGCGCGAATATCGGCATAGTTCATCACGGCGTACGCCTGATCCAGCTTGACGTCGCTTAAGCAAAAGCCGGAGGCCTTAACCGCCATGTGGGTATCATCCAGCTTGACGGAGGTGTTGCCGCCGCCGCCCTGTACATAATCCATCCGTGCGCCCGCGCTCTGCGAAAGCCGCGCAAAATCTTCGAGAAGAGATCGGTGTTGCGTTAAAAATTCACTCATCAGTTTTTCCTCGGTTTCAGTTGGTCAAAAGAGGTGCTGGCGTTGTTAGCGCTTGCTCAGCACACTTTTCTCATATGCCTTCACTTCGTCCAGCCAAGCGCCGTCGGGCGCGATGCCCGTCTTTTCACAGTAATACGCCCAGACGAGTCCGAACGGCAGCGTCTTTCGATCTTCCAGCCGCGCCATGCGCGTGGTGTAGTCCCCGCTGTATTCCGCTGCGCGGAAAGAATCGACCGGGGCCAGGCAGGCGTTCAGAATCGCTTTTCTGGCGTTGCGCATGCCGACCGCCCATGCTGCGATGCGATTGATCGAGGCGTCAAAATAATCCAGGCCGATGAAGACGCGCTTGTCGTAACCATTCCAAACGATCTCGTCCATGATGCGCTGCAGCTCGTCGTCCAGCGTGATCACGTGGTCGCTGTCCCAGCGCACACCGCGGCTGACATGCAGCAAAATCTGATCCACAAACTGAAGCACAGCGGAAATCTTCGCGCTGATGACCTCGGTCGGATGAAAATGCCCCGCGTCCAGCGTATAGAGCAGTTTACGGCTGATGGCATATCCCAGCGAATACTCGTGGCTAGCGACGGTGTGGCTCTCCACGCCGAGGCCGAAGAGCTTGCTCTCCACGGACGCGAGCACGTTTCGCTTGTCATACGGGGTTGCGAAGATCTCGTCCAGCGCGCGGGTCATGCTTTCGCGGCGCTTCACCGTGTCCACGCAGGTGTCCTTATAGCCGTCCGGCATCCAGAAATTCACCGTGCAGAGCTGGCCTGTTCCTTCGGCGAACGCGCCCGCAATCTCAAGGCAGCGCTTGCCGTGCTCAATCCAGAATCTGCGCTTGGTTTCATCAAAACTGCTCAGCGAGAAATCCCCGTCCATCATGGGGTGCGAAAAATACGTCGGGTTGAAGTCGAGGCCGATCTTCCCCGCCTTTGCCCAAGTGAGCCAATCGGAAAACTCCGCGATCGTATACGCATCCCGATCCACCTTTTTGCCGTTCTTCTCGGCATAGCAGGCGTGCAGATTCAGCTTGGTTTTGCCGGGAATCAACGAAATCGCCTTGTCGATGTCGGCGCGGAGCTCTTCGGGTGTGCGTGCGCGCCCCGGATAGTTTCCCGTCGTCTGGATGCCGCCGGAGAGCGAATCCGATCCATCGAAGCCGATGACGTCGTCCCCCTGCCAGCAGTGCATGGAGACGGGAATCGCATCCGCGCGCGCGATCGCTGCTTCTACGTCGACACCACAGGCCGCATATGCTTCCTTGGCAATTTCAAATCCTTGCTGAATCGTTTTTGGGTTCACAGGAATATCCTCCGTTATTTCTTGCGCGTTGCGCTCATTTTTTTACAATATGTCGTTATTGTTTTGGAAAACGTCTTGTGGATCGCGTCCGCGCTGTCTTGCTATGCGCTCTTGTTTGATGATGGAAAAGTGGATTGTTGTGTGTCTATCGGCTCTGCTCAATCGGAAAAGTACGTAATCTTGCAGATAGAAATTTCATCGATTTCATCCGCTGATATGAGTATTGCAGATTCTTTCCGTCATGTCATTTGTCAATATTGGCGATTCATGCAACTATCTTGGCATTGCATCATTGGAACGCATGCGCGTAGGAAGCACTGCACGCTTGAATCGATTCATCGGCACAGGTGGACATTTGATCGCGTTGCAACTGTTTTCTCGGGAGTCGGTTTAGGGTATACTATTGTAAATGACGCGCAAAGAACGCGCGGACGCTACGCTTACTCGCACGTTTCGTTTCATAACCCCGGTCAGAAAGAATTCGATTTGAGGTTCCATATGACGCAAACCAATCTGCTGGAACAAATCGCCCGCAAACGAATGCACAACTTATATCTCTCGAGAACCTGTGCGGACCTGGAGACGCTTTCGCACGAGCTGATGGGTCTGCAC
>JBDKRF010000137.1:0-5555 GCA_039683525.1 Clostridiaceae bacterium | reverse complement strand
AGAAACTCGCGAACGCACTCATGGTATATGCATTCCATATTTCTGACGAGCAGCAGCGCAAAGACTATATCGATCGTTGTAAAAAATGGCAAGCTCGAAGGACACGGGAAACGATACTGAAGGATGCGCAGGGCGTCTATCCGATTCCGATGGATGCGTTTGATAGAGACCCATTCCTGTTCAACTGCCAAAATGGGACGATTCACCTGAAAGACATGTCTTTCCTGCCTCATTCGCCGGAGGATAAGATCACGAAAATCTCGGATGTCGTGTACGACCCGGATGCGCGCTGCGAACGATTTGATCGGTTTGTAGACGAGATTATGAGCGGAGACAAAGACAGGGCTCGGTTTTTACAGCGTTCGCTGGGATACGCGCTCAGTGGAGATACACGATTCGAGTGCCTCTTCATTCTGTACGGCGCGACGACCCGAAACGGAAAGGGCACGCTCATGGAGAGCGTCCTCAAAGTCATGGGCGAATATGGGAGTACGGTTCGTCCCGAAACGATCAGCATGAAACAGAATGCCAGCAGTCAGAATCCCACCGAGGATATCGCTCGGTTGGCGGGAATCCGCTTTGCTAACATCTCGGAACCGAGCAGAGGATTGTTGCTCAATGCGGCGCAGGTAAAAAGCATGACGGGCAATGATACGCTCAACGCACGATTCCTGCACGAAAACAGCTTCGATTTTCAACCGCAGTTCAAAATCTACATGAACACGAATTATCTGCCGGTGATTACGGATATGACACTCTTTTCGAGTGGCAGAATCATGATCATCCCCTTTGAGCGTCATTTTGAGGAGGATCAGCAGGATAAGTCGCTGAAGAAGACGTTCGTTTCGGAGAAGAATCAGAGCGCGATTCTGAACTGGTTGTTGCAAGGCTACAAGGGATTGCATTTGGAAGGACTGACTATGCCGGAATCGGTGCACTTCGCAACGGAACGGTATCGGCATGAGAGCGATAAGGTCGGGTTGTTTATCGAGGATGAGATGGAACCCGTAGCTAATGCCGAGGAACGGACCTCCGCGGTATATGACCGGTATAAAAAGTGGTGCGACGCCAACGGCTGCTTTGCGGAGAATACTCGTAATTTCAAGCAAATTCTTGCTATGTACGGACGTGTGGAGCGGAAACGGCCGTATGCCGGAGGCAGTGAAACAACGATGCTGATCGGGTTCAAGTTACGGTTTGATACCGGCGGATTTACCGATTACAAAGGTAAAATACCGTTTGATTAAACTTCTGTCGCAGCTTGTCGCAGGAAAAACAGGTTATACGTAAAGAAAGCTCTTTTTATAGGGAATACCCAAAAAACCTGCGACAACCTGCGACAAGAGAAAAAAGCCGCATATTACCTAGGTTTTTCAAAATTCAGCTTATATTTTTTATCTAGGAGAGTTTACAACATGTTGGAGAAAGACATCGTGGCCGCAATCATGCGGCTACTAAAGAGAATTCCGCGCTGCTTTGCCTGGAAAGAGCATGGCGGCATGTATGGGTCAGCGGGTATACCCGACGTGATCTGCTGCCTGGACGGTCGGTTCTTTGCCTTCGAGGTCAAGACACCGTTAGGCAGGCTGACGAAGCTACAGGAACGGACGATCCACAGGATTAAGGTCGCCGGCGGCCACGCGTTTGTGGTTCGGTCGGTAGAGGATGTAAAGGCAGTCCTGTGGGCATATGCAGGAATAGAAGTTTAACAAGGGAGGTCAGAAATATGGATGCCAAAGAATACTTATCGCAGGCATATCGCATTGACCAGCGGATCAATAGCAAGCTGGAACAGGTGATGTCGCTGCGTGCCCTGCTGGGTAAAGCGACTGGTACGCTCTCCGGCGCGCCGAAAGCGGCGACGCCGAACCTACACTCCATGGAGGAAACGATCTGTAAGATGGTCGACATGGAGAACGAGATCAATGACGACATCGATACGTTGGTCGATCTGAAAGCGGAGATCATGGCGTGCATCAAGCAGATTAGTAACCCTGAGTACCAGACGCTGTTGGAATTGCGATACCTGTGCTTTAAGCGCTGGGAAGATGTAGCTGCGGAATTGGGATACGATCTTCGGTATGTATACAAGCTTCATGACCAGGCGCTCGAATCGTGTACCTTTGAAATTGGACAGGAAAAGACATTGAAAGACACCCTGCCACCTGTGAGATAATACAATTGCACAAGATAGATCGAGAGCCTTCGCACCAAACGCGGAGGCTCTTTTGCTTTCCTTTGGAGGGATGAGATGCCTTACAAACCCAAGCGTCCCTGCTCCTATCCGGGCTGCGGGAGGCTGACCGACGGTCGGTACTGTGACGGGCACCGGCAGATCGCCGATCGTCAGTATAACCAGTACCTTCGCAGCCCTGACACCAACAAACGATATGGCCGCGCGTGGAAGAAGATCCGTGCGCGTTTTTTGTTGCAGTATCCTTTATGCGAGCAGTGCCGGCAGGAGGGCAGGTTGACGCCGGCGCAGGAGGTTCATCATATCCTGCCATTGGCAAACGGTGGCACTCATGATGATAACAATTTGCTCGCGCTGTGTAAAAGCTGTCATTCAAGTATAACTGCGACAAGTATGAATCGTGCCGGCACTAAGTAACGGACTGTGCGCGGCGAATCATACGAATGACCATTGACGTAGCGTTTATATATGTGATGCTTGTGTCTGGATGTTGGTTTGCAAAAACACGGAAAATCTCATCTGCAAAACCCTGACCGATTTCGTCAACGTCCTGAAAATCGAGAACGATGTTCTTGAATCGCTCAAAGCGCGTAAGTAGCCGTTTTGCCTGCGAGCGAGAAACAAAAACAGGGTTTACTTCTCGGTACTCTAAAAGTCGCACAGGAACGATGGTTTTAGAAAAACCGTAGTCTTCAGGAGCTTCCGTATAGCGGTTCGCGATATCGGCGAATGTGACGGTACGATCCAGAACTACTTCAAAATAAACGCGTGTGCCTTTGCTCTGGTCATCGTTGAGCTTATCTGTCAAAACAGGATTAGCGTCACCGACACTATTGTCGCCGATAAAAGCAAGCGCATCAGAGAAGATGAAAAACCGATCCGCTACCTTTGAGGAGAAGAATACACCTTCTCCTGTATGGCTGGAGGGATCCGTTGTGAATTTTCCCTTTGCCAGCTCAAGGATGGCAAAGCGCTTTTCTTCTAGACCCATAGCATTTTGAATCTTACGAAAGATACCGACACCATGATCGCTGATCTCGCACCCTATGGCATATGCGTTTCGATAGGCATGTATGGTTACTGCTTCGCTGCCAGAGTGGTCGATTGCGTTGTTGAGCATTTCGGTGAACACATATGAGAACACGCTGCGAACAACTGAAGTAACACCATCCAGAATTTCAGACATGTCCTTAGACAGGATTGTATCCTCATTGAGCTGCTGAAGTGGGTATTCGCGATCGACAACAACAAGATCGACGAGTGAATAACGTTTCGTTCGTCCCTGCTTTTCGGAAGTGATCAAACCGTCTTGCTCAAGTCTCTCAAGTTGTTTATAGACTGCAGCAAGTGATATGCCGAACGTGTGTGAAGCATACTGTGCTGCTGCAAGTCCATTTGATTGATAAATTGATGTAAGAAGATACTTTCGTAGTGCTTCTGTATTTCTTTTTTTCAGTTCCACCTTGTAGCCTCCTCTCTGGTAAGGAAACCGTATCACAATTCGGGACGAAAGTCAACTTATCATGAGAAAACATTCAACTTAGCAAACAAATAAGTTGAATGATTGGTTCGCTTTGCATGGGGGCATATCTATCTCTAACACAATTCAATTTGGACAACGCGGTCGGGTCGCGTGTAAATTTTCGCGAAAGTTATAAGGGGAATAGGCAATAAGTTTTTCTGGGGAGGAAACATACATGGGAAGACGAGGCCCGGCAGCTGGCCACGGCGGTAGACCGCCGAAACCTCTGGCGGAGAAAGTGTTGGAAGGTAACCCCGGCAAGCGAAAGCTAACCGTTGTCGAATTCCCCAGTGCCAGCGATTTCCATGGCGTGCATATGCCGCCGCCGCAGGAGATGCTGTCTGCCGTTCAGAAGGACGGCAAGCCGCTCATTGCGTCGGAAATCTATGAGCGGACCTGGAGCTGGCTGAACGAACGCGGTTGCGCAAACATCGTCTCCCCGCAGGTGCTGGAGCGATACGCTATGAGCGCTGCGCGCTGGATTCAGTGTGAAGCGGCGATCACGGAATACGGGTTCCTCGCAAAACATCCAACGACGGGTAATGCGATCCAGTCTCCGTATGTGGCTATGAGCCAGAATTACATGGCGCAAACAAACCGGCTCTGGTATGAGATCTTCCAGATCGTGAAAGAAAACTGCGCTGCCGACTACACGGGCTCCAATCCGCAGGACGACGTTATGGAGCGTCTGCTGACCGCGCGAAGGGGGAAATGAGTATGGACGAGGTACAGGCATTTATCCAATCACTAAGATACCACCGCCTGACGAGTCAGCAGCGCAAGACGCTGCGCGGTCAAGCGCTCGCGGGTAATCTCTCGTCAGCGCAGGCCGGCTTACGAAAAATCGTATCGAAAGGAATCTATCATGGTCATTCAAACGCTATCAGTCGATAAGCTTGTTCCGGCGGATTACAACCCGCGAAAAGATTTAAAGCCCGGCGACCCCGAATATGAAAAGTTGAGGCGATCCTTGTCGGAGTTCGGATATGTGGAGCCGGTCATCTGGAATAAGACCACCGGCCATGTCGTCGGAGGACACCAGCGCTTGAAGGTGCTGATCGATACCGGCGTAACCGAGGTCGAATGCGTTGTCGTGGAAATGAGCGAAGAGAAAGAGAAAGCGCTCAACGTAGCGCTGAACAAAATCAGCGGCGAATGGGATAAGGATAAACTCTCTTTGCTGATCGCTGATCTTCAGGGCGCGGACTTCGACGTATCCCTGACCGGCTTTGACGCTCCTGAGCTGGATGCGCTGTTCAAAGATACGCAGCGCGCCGAAGTTCATGACGATGATTTCGACGTCGACGCGGCGCTCAAAGAACCGGCGATCACGAAACCGGGCGACCTCTGGCTACTCGGTAAACACCGGCTCATTTGCGGGGACAGCACGAAACGAGATGTATATGAACTTCTTATGGACGGTGGCCAGGCCAACCTCGTGGTCACGGACCCGCCGTACAATGTAAATTACGAAGGCACCGCCGGGAAGATCAAAAACGACAACATGGCGGATGCTGCATTTTACGATTTTCTGCTCGCGTCTTTTCAGAATATGGAAGCGTGCATGACGAACGATGCGTCGATCTATGTATTCCACGCAGACACCGAGGGCTTGAACTTCCGCAGAGCGTTCTCGGATGCTGGATTCTATCTCTCCGGCACCTGTATCTGGAAGAAGCAATCGTTGGTGCTGGGGCGTAGCCCTTACCAATGGCGACATGAGCCTGTCTTGTTCGGTTGGAAGAAGAAGGGCAAGCATGAATGGTACTCCGACCGGAAACAGACGACCATCTGGGAATTCGATAAGCCCAAGCAGAACGCCGACCACCCAACCATGAA
>JBDKRF010000136.1:0-4691 GCA_039683525.1 Clostridiaceae bacterium | reverse complement strand
AGAATGCGCTTTGAAACGCACCTGAACCCGAAAATATAGTCAGCGTGTAACAAGAGTAAACGATCTGTAAACTCGCAATATCTGGTTATGTCAAGTCTTGTTTGCTACTAGATATGGTGCTATGCTGAATTTGCGCCTGAATCAGGCGCATTCTCTTCTCAAAACGGACTTCGCTTTTTCAACAAAGCATAACCACATAGAGCATCATGATCAACAATAAGGGGTGGGTTTTCCTATGGCTATTGGCGGCATTAACGACAACGCGATGAAGGTACTCGAAAAACGATATTTGGCAAAGAACGAACTTGGACACGTGACGGAGGATGTTGAGGGTCTCTTCCGCCGCGTTGCGCGCGCGGTTGCGGCCGCTGACGCGATCTATGAGGAACACGCAGACGTAGACACAGTTGCAGACTCGTTTTACGAGCTGATGACCTCGCTGCGTTTTCTACCGAATTCTCCGACGCTGATGAACGCGGGCCGCCCGTTGGGCCAGCTCTCCGCCTGCTTTGTGCTGCCCATTGGCGATAGCATGGAGGAGATCTTCGAGGCGGTGAAAAATGCGGCGCTGATCCATAAGTCCGGCGGCGGCACGGGTTTTTCGTTTTCGCGCCTGCGGCAAAAGGGCGCGACCGTCCGCTCCACGGGCGGCGTTGCGAGCGGTCCCGTGAGCTTTATGCGCGTGTTCAACGTGGCCACCGAGGCCGTCAAGCAGGGCGGCACGCGCCGGGGCGCCAACATGGGTATTCTGCGCGTGGATCACCCGGACATTCTTGAGTTCATTCGTTGCAAGAGCAACACGGCGGATATCAACAACTTCAACATCTCCGTGGGTCTGACCGAGGCGTTTATGCGCGCCGTCGAGGCAGGCGAAGACTATGACCTCATCGACCCCAAGACGAAACAGAGTGTTTCCCGGCTCAGCGCGCGCGCGGTATTCGACGAGATCGTAGATGCCGCATGGGCAACGGGCGAACCCGGCATCGTCTACCTCGACCGCCTCAACCGGGACAACGTGGTTCCCTCCGTCGGTGAAATCGAGAGCACAAACCCCTGCGGCGAGCAGCCGCTTCTGCCTTACGAGAGCTGCAATCTGGGCTCGATCGACCTCGTCACGCTGCTGAAGGCCGAGGACGGCGTGGTCAAATTTGACTTTGATCTGTTAAAGACCACGGTGGAACAGGCCGTGCATTTTCTGGATAACGTCATCGACGTCAACAACTACCCGCTGGATCGCATCGGCGAGATGACGCGGAGCACCCGAAAGATCGGCCTTGGCGTGATGGGCTTTGCGGACGCGCTGCTCGCGCTCGGCATCCCCTACAATTCCGCCGAGGGCGTCGCGTTTGCGGAGCGGGTGATGTCGTTTATTCAGGCCACCGGCCACAACGCAAGCAAAGCACTCGCCAAGACGCGCGGCGCTTTCCCGCTGTTTTCCGAGAGCACGCTAACAGACGGCGAACCCATCCGCAACGCGACGGTCACCACCATCGCACCGACGGGCACGCTCTCCATCATCGCTGGCTGCTCCTCCGGCGTGGAGCCGGTGTTTGGTTATGTCTATATCCGAAACGTCATGGACGGCACGCAGATGGTCGAAGTCAATCCCCTTCTGATGGAAAAGCTCCGCTTGCTGGGCCTAGACAGCGAGGAGATGCTTCAGCGCATCGCATCCGAAGGCACGATTGCGCACATCGCGGAGATTCCCGAGGAAGTGCGAAAGGTGTTCGTCTGTGCGCACGATATCTCGCCCGAAGCGCACGTGCGCCTGCAGGCGGCTTTCCAGCGGCACACGGACAACGCAGTATCCAAGACGGTCAACTTCCCCAACGCCGCCACGCGGGAGGATGTCTACGCGGTCTACTTGATGGCGTATCGCGAGGGACTCAAGGGCGTGACCATCTACCGCGACGGGAGCCGGTCAGGACAGGTGCTCAACATCGGCAAGGTCAACGACTCAAAAGCGGAAGGCGAGAATGCCGCGTCCGACAAGCCGGAACTGGAAGCCCCGCTCCCGGAGAACTACGGCAAGATCGAGCCGCGCCCGCGCCCGCTCGTCACCCGCGGCTTTACAGAGAAGATGAACATCGGCTGCGGCACGCTGTATGTGACCGTCAACTATGATGAAAATGGCATTTGCGAGGTGTTTACAAGCACCGGCAAAGCGGGCGGCTGTCCGAGTCAGAGTGAAGCCACCGCGCGGCTTGCCTCCATCGCGCTTCGCAGCGGTATCTCCACGAGCGAGGTTTACGATCAGCTCAAGGGCATCCGGTGTCCTTCCACCATCCGGCAAAAGAACATGAGCTGCACCTCCTGTCCGGACGCGATTGCCCGCGTGCTGCTCAAGGTCAGCAAGTATATCGACAGCGGCGCGGATTACACCACGCCGGACGCACAGGCAAAGACGCTCGCGCCGCAGCCCGCGCCCGCGCCGCAGAGTAGCGAGCCCCCGTTTGTTCCGCTGGACGCGAAGGACGTGCCCGCAAACGCTTCTGAAGTGCATGCTTGCCCCGAGTGCGGCGGCAAGGTAGAGCACGAGGGCGGCTGCGTCATCTGCCGCGCGTGCGGGTTCAGTAAGTGCGGCTGAGGCAAACGCCGCAACCGGAACATCGCGATTTTTCTCACATGGGGATGGGAGGAAAACCGAAATGCGAACCTTGATTTTAACCGGGCCGGAAAACGACGACCAGCGGGCCGTTTCGCGCGCGCTCAAGCTCGCGTTTTCGGCGCGCGGGGACAGCTGCCTGATCGTCGGTGCGCTTACGCTATTGGGTCAGCACGCGCCGCTTTCACAGACGCGCGCCATGGAGCGGGAGGCTCTTCCTTCCCCGCGCGCGTTTGCGTTTCTTTCCGCGGACAACTCGTTTATCCGGACGCACAAGCGAAAATCTCTCGTCTACGAAGTCAACGCACGGTATGCAGAGCACCTCGGCACACTTCTTCGCGAGGGTGAGTTTGACGCGGTTCTGTGCCTGCATCGCTATCCCGCCGAGGCGATCTCGTACCTGCGCAAAACGATTACGTTCTCCACGCGATGCTGCTTTCTTTCGAGCGACTATGCCTGTATCCCGTTCTTAGAGGAAACACGGCTCGATTATTATTTTACCGCGCACGCGAGCCTAACTAACGCGTATGAACAGCGGGGTATCCCGACAAAAAAGATCGTTCCCGCGGGCATTCCCGTTCCCGCAGACTGGTTCTCCTCCGAGGAAAAGGTGGATGCACGCGCGTTATCGAACCTTCCGCAGGGGACTCCCTGTTACCTGATTCCGTTTGCCGAAGATCCGCAGGCCGCCGTCACCGCGCTGCTTGCGCGCATGAATGGCGATGAAGGGCGCATCTGCGTTTACGCGCCCGACGGCGCGCCGCCCAAGAGCCCGTTTGTCGCGCGATATGCGGGCGATGTACGCGTAATGGTGCTTGCGCCGGAAGATCCTTTGCCGCGGTATATCGCCGCTTGCGATGTCATCCTCACGCTTCCCTCCGGCGCGGTTTCCACGTTTGCCGCCGTGTCCGGCAAACCGCTCGTCCATCTGCCGACCGCGGACCTGTGGCAGGCACAGACCGCAGCATTCTTTTCTTCACGCGGTATGAGCCTATTTGGAAAAGAGTATGATGAGGCGGCTGTTCTGGCGCTCTCGATTGCAAAAAACGAAGCGCATCAGGAAACGATGCGGAATCTTCAGCAGAGCGAGAGCATCCCGAACGCAGCGCAGCGCGTTGTTTGCTTTCTGCACGAAGGTAGACTGTAAATCCGTCAAAAATAACCGTAAATCTACCCGTTTTTCTATTGTTTTATGCGTAAAAAAACAAATATCTGATATAATAGTGTCGATCGCGCGGGTTCCGCAGATCGACATTTTTTATTTTACGGGAAATTAGGCAGATGAAGCAGATTCTTCAACGACAACTGACCAACATCGTGTTTCTGGTGCTGATCGTCGCAGCAGCGCTGACGATCTATTTGCTCTCCCGTGCGGAAAAAGGAGTCAACGCGCAAGCCGCAACCCCGAGCGCCGCGCAAACGGCTACTCCGGCGGCAACACCGCAGAAAAAAGACCAGACGCGCGGCGTGCCGGAGTCGGTCTTTACCACCTATCTTGCGACGAACGAGGTGTTTTCTGCCGAAAAGAACAGGCATGACTCGCGCAACTATGCGCTGGCCTATGGCGATTCCCCGCAGATCAAAGCCGCTCTGCAATATGAGCTGTTGGACGGCAGCCTCTCTTCCATTGAGATTGTTTTTCCGCTAGCGGTGCAGCAGAAGAGCAAGCACCCGACCGATATCGAGGCGTATCTGGAAAAAGCTGCAGTTGAGCAGGAGCGCGCGCTGCCGGATGCGCTGCTTGCGATCTTGAGTGATCTACTACCCGCTTGCGACGCAAAGGACGAGCTTCAGCGCTCCTCCGTCCGCTATTGGTCGGAGCAGGCAATGCAGCTCAAAAAGGTGGGCGATGATTTTGAGGACTCACTCGGCGGCTACCGTTTTCTCGCCTATCGCAGCCAGGGAGAAACGCAGCAGGAGCTGGTCTGCATTCTGTATTTAACCTGATTTTCGGTATGCTTCCTCGAAAGAAACAATAAAGCGATTCTGGAAGTGCGGGCGGATGTTATACGCCCCAACACCAAAAAAACATAATCTAGGTTTAAATAGGATAAAAAGGTTTAAAAATGCGGACAACCCCCTTTAT
>JBDKRF010000135.1:0-3205 GCA_039683525.1 Clostridiaceae bacterium | reverse complement strand
GAGGTGAGCTCGCCGATGTGTCCGCCCGCCTCGCAGCCTTCCGCGATGACGAAGTCCGCGCCCATGCGCTCCATGAGCATCGCGAGCGCGCGGCTCGCGACCACGGGCGCCACCACGCAGCCCGCTTCTTTCCAACGCTTGACGTAAGCGTCCGGATTGCCCGCGCCCGTGATGACCACAGGCACCTTCAGGTCATAGACCAGATCGGCGATCTGCGAGACATAGGGGCTTAATAGCATGACGTTGAGGCCGAAGGGCTTATCCGTTTGTTCACGCAGGCGCTTGACCTGCGTTTCCACCCATTCCGGCGGCGCGTTGCCCGCGGCAATCACACCCAAGCCGCCCGCCATCGAGACGGCAGCGGCTAAGTTTGCGTCCGAAACCCAGGCCATTCCGCCCTGAATCAGCGGGTACTGCGTGCCGGTGAGCGCGCAGATGGTACCGGGGTAACTCATTGCTGTTTTCCTTCCAGATGCTTGACGAGTTCGCCGACGGTGTGGATGTCTCCCACCTCTTCCACGGGAACTTTGATGCCCGTCTCTTTTTCGAGGTTGATGAGCATCTCCACCATGTCGAGCGAGTCCATCGAGAAATCCTCGATAAAGCGGCTTTCCATCGTGATCGCATCGCGATCGAGATCCAACTGATTCATCAAGCTTGCGATAATTTTTTCCTGCATGTTATTTGTTCTCCTTTTTGTTTTGTATGGTCCAATCGATCACCGCTCCGCCGCTGGTGAGTCCCGAGCCGAAGCCGACGATGGCCACGCGGTCTCCCGCGTTGAGCCAGCCGGACTCCAGTGCATCACAAAGCGCAATCGGGATGGAGGCGGAGGATGTATTGGCATAGTTTGCGATGTTCACAAAAAACTGTTCGCGCCCGAACTTCTTCGTGCGGATGACGAAATCGATGATCTTCTCATTCGCCTGATGCGGAACGATCTTGTCGATGTGTTTCTCGCCGCAGCGCGTGGAGAGCTCGTCGAGCGTGTTTTCCATCACGCCGACCGCATAGGTAAACACGTCCGCGCCCTTCATGCGGATAGATTCTCTGGGGGATTCAACCGCGCCCGAAAACGGCGTACTGCGGGTCTCCTTCTTGACCACGATCACGTCGTCAAGGTCGGGCGTCGCGGAGAGAATGGGGTGCAGAAGGTGCGCCGTTTCACTGCGGCGGAGCACAACCGCGCCCGCGCCGTCTCCGAAGAGCACGCAGGTGGCGCGATCCGTCCAGTCGCAATACTTGGTCATGAGCTCGCTGGCAACCACGATGGCAACGTCTTTTTGCAGCGTGTCCATCAGAGAAGCCGCGGTCACGAGCGCGTAGACGAAGCCCGTGCAGCCCGCGGAAACGTCCATCGCGGCGCATTGGGGAATGCCGAGTGCTTTTTGCACGCGCCCGGCAAGCGAGGGCGTGAGTTCCTCCGCCGTGATGGTGCAAGCGACGATGACGCCGACGCTTTCCGGCAACTCGCCGGACATGCTAAGCGCATCCTTTGTCGCCTGAATCGCAAGGCTGATCGCCGTTTCTTCCACCGCGACATGTCGCGCGCGGATGCCCGTGCGTTTGCTGATCCATTCGTCGCTGGTTTCCACCAGCTGCGCGAGCTCGTCGTTGGTCACTACTTTTTCGGGCACGCATTTTCCGATGCCCGTAATCGACACAGGTGCCAGCATTTAATACCACCTCATGTTCAAATATTTTTGCTGCCGCTGCTCGACCAGCCGGTCAGGCGGGAGGGTCGTGAGCCGCTTGAGTGCATTGCGGATGGCTTTTCGCACCGCTTCCACGCTCTCGTCCATATGAAAGCGGGAATACCCCTCCGGTTCGCGGATGATGCCGTCCACAATTCCGAAGCGCTTGAGGTCGCCCGCCGTGAGCTTGAGATTTTTCGCGGCTTCGGAAGCAAGCGAGCTGTCCTTGAACAGAATCGACGCCGCGCCCTCCGGCGAGATCACCGAAAAATAGCTATTCTCGAGCATGATCAGCCGATCTGCAAGTGAGAGCGCGAGTGCGCCGCCGCTGCCGCCTTCGCCGATGATGATCGAAATACAAGGTGTCTTCAACATCGCCATAGCTTTTAGGTGCTCCGCGATCACGCGACCCTGCCCTTTTGCTTCTGCCTCGATGCCACAGAACGCGCCGGGCGTATCCACGAGGCAGATCACGGGGCGGTGGAACTTCTCCGCCTGCTTGAGCGCACGCATGGATTTGCGGTAGCCTTCCGGCGACGGCATGCCGAAGTTGCAGCGCATGCGCTCTTCGAGTGTGTGTCCCTTCTGCTGGCCGATGATGGTGACCGGATACGTTTCAAACCACGCCACGGCGGTGACGATTGCTTCGTCGTCGCCCATACACTGGTCTCCGCGCACCTCGAACACGCCGTGAAAGAGTTTATCAATATAATCCCGCGCCTGCGGGCGGTCTTCCTTGCGCGCGCTCATGACGCTTGCCCAGGCGGGATCTGCCGCGAGCGGCACCGCCTCCATCGGCATAGCATCCGGCAGCAAAGCGTTCGTCTGCATCGTCTTTGTTTGCAGCAACTTGGTTGGGAGCTTCGTGTCCTTTGCCGTCATCTGCGCACCCCCTCCGCCGTCTCCGTGTGCCCCGCATTGTGCAGCGCAAGTAACGTGGCGAGCGTTTCACGCATGTCTCTGCGCTCAACAATCCGGTCGACGAACCCGTGTTCATAGAGATATTCCGCCGACTGGAATCCTTCCGGCAGTTTATCCCGCATGGTCTGCTCGATCACGCGCGGACCCGCAAAGCCGATCAGCGCGCCGGGTTCCGCCAGCGTGATATCGCCCTGCATGGCAAAGCTTGCGGTAACGCCACCCGTGGTCGGGTGCGTGAGGACGTTGAGGTGCAATAGCCCCGCCGCGCTGTGCCGCGCGAGCGCGATCGTCGTGCGCGACATCTGCATGAGTGAGAGCACGCCTTCCTGCATGCGCGCGCCGCCGGAAGAGCAGAAGATTACAAGCGGCAAACGATTGCAGAGCGCAAACTCCGCAAGGATGACGATCTTCTCGCCCACCACGGTGCCCATGCTGCCCATCATGAAATAACTGTCCATAATCGCGAGCGCGGTGCGCTGTCCTTTGATGGTCGCCTTACCGATCACAACGCCTTCCTGCATCTTGCTCTTGACGCGCTCTTTTTCGAGCTTGGTGCGGTAGCCCGGGAACGAGAGCGGGTCGCCCGCCTC
>JBDKRF010000134.1:0-5697 GCA_039683525.1 Clostridiaceae bacterium | reverse complement strand
TCGAGGCACTCGCATTTGTCGCCGAAACTGAGCAGAATTCCGTAATAATAGTCGTTCTCGAGCAGCGGATAGCGGACGATGTAGTGATCCTCACCGTCCGGCGAAATGTCCTCGTCGTTGCAGTAGTCCAGAACGCGCTCCAGAATGGATTTGTGCATGCGTAGCTTGATCTGGATCTGCCTCTTAGCAAGCATATCGGAGGCGTCCAACTGCGGTTTCGGGTGCTCCCGCGGCACAAAGGTTTCCTCCAGCCGTTGAAGATTGGATGTGCGGGAGAGCTTAAACAACCGAAAATCATTTCTCGCGCGGCAGTAACCTTGCCAATACCATTGTCCGTTCTTCAACACCAACTGATACGGCTCGGCGACGCGCGGAATTCTGTCTCCTTGCCGGTCCAGATAGGCAAACGAGAGCAGTTGATGCTCTTGCAACGCCTGCTTGATCAACTCCAGATACGGCTGCATATTGCGGTTGCCCGACCACGGACTCAGATCGACCGTGATCTGCCCCGTCAGCAGCTCGATGTCCTTTGCATGTTCGGCGGGGATGAAGCTCTTGACCTTCGCAAAGGCGTTGACCAGCTCGTCGCCACGCATCGTGCTGGAAAGGCTGGAAAGCCCCATCAGGATCACGGAAAGGTCGGCCGTTGAGAAGACCTTTTTGTCGAGTTTGTATTGCTGCATGATCTCAAACCCGCCGCCGACGCCCGACGTCGCGCGAACGGGAATCCCCGCCATGTTGATGGAGTCGATGTCGCGGTAGATCGTGCGGGGAGAGACTTCAAACATGACCGCGAGCTCCTGCGCGCCGATCCGCTCTTTTTCCAACAGAAGCAGAATGATGCTGACCAGTCGGTCGATCTTCATCTGATGACCTCCTTTCCAATTTTCTTGATTGTAGCATAAATTGTTGCCATAGGGATGTCAACAATTGCTTGTTATGCTAAAGACGAACAAACAATCTACCCATGGGAGGAAAAAACATGCAAAAGAAAGCGCTGGTGATCATCGACATTCAAAACGATATCACGAAAAACTACAAAGAAATCATCGGCAATATCAACCGCGCGATCGATTGGGCGGTGAAAGAGGATATCCACGTCGTCTACATCCGCCACGAAAACTTATCGGAGGGCACGAGGACGTTTAAGCCCAACACACGCGGGTTTGAACTGGCGCCGGATCTGAAGCTCGCGTCGGACAACATCTTCACTAAAAGCAAGGGCAATGCCCTGACCAGCGGTGAATTTTCCGCGTTCGTTCGCGCAAACGAGATCGATGAGTTCTATATCACAGGCGCGGACGCGGTTGCCTGCGTGAAATCGACTGTTTTCAACCTGCGTCAGGCAAACTATGCTGTTCATGTCTTATCCGACTGCATCACGAGCTATGACAAGCGCAAGATAGACGAAATGCTGCGCTATTACGAAAGCAAGGGCTGCAAGATTCTTGCTTTGGCGCAACTGTAAGCTGCTTTCAAACATAAAAAAGGAACTGCTGACGCAGTTCCTTTTTGAGTGACTCTCGTGAAATCAACCCGCGGGTTGTTCCGCCGTGGTGTCGGTGGTTGTGGTGCCTGCTGCTTCGTCAAGCTTCGCCTGTGCGCCGCCCGCGCAGACATCGCACGGATCCCAACGGTTTGCCGCAAACGCGTCGTCCAGCGAACCCGCAAACAGCGTGCCGCCTTCGGCTGCCGGCGTCTTGTCCTTGATGAACTGGCAGTTGCGGTCAAAATGGTAGCTTGCACCAAACTTCGTCCAGTAGACTTCACCTACGGCTTCCGCCTGCGCTTGCTGCTGCAACTGCTGCACCTGCTCTTCGCTCGGTTGCTGATAGTCCACAGAGGCCGCGCCCGCACCGACAAACAGCGCCGCGAGGAGCGCGAGCAGAATGGTCTTGGTTTTCTTATTCAGCTTGTCGGATTTGGCGAGCAGGAAGATGCCGATCGGCAGGAAGCAAATCAGAACCATGATCACGCCCAGCTGGTGCCAGAGCGTACGCACGAGCTTGCTGTCCGAAAGATTCGGGCGGATGTGGTTCGCCTTCTTCCAGAGCTGCGCCGCGATGATGCAGAAGATCGCATCGAGCACCAGTGCGCCGACCAGAAGCTGCATTTCGATATCCGCAAAGGTCAGCGCTTGATTGCGCATGGCGTAGCTAAACGCGAAGAACGCGCCTACTTCAGCCGCAAGAGCAAGCACCCAGAGGATGATTGCACCGATGCGCAGGCCCTTGACGGAACCCTTGCCACCGGAAGCGGGGGCTGACTCGGTTGACTGTTCTACTACTTCATCTACTTCTTCCGCCTTTACCGGCGCTTTTTTGGGCGCGGATTTGACAGGAGCAGACTTGGTGACAGATCCCTTGGACTGTGCGGCTTTCTTCGCAGCGGCTGCCCGTTTTGCAGCTTCCGCTTTTGCCGCGTCAGAGACGGTCTTCTTTTCCATAGATTACCTCCACGATTCAAACTAGTAATTGAATACAGTATATCAATAACAAAAATCGTTTGCAAGAACTCCACAAACGCCAATCGGGAAACTCTAGCGTAAGAATAACGCGACTGCTATAATAAAAGCGCACCTCGCGTCACGTTTCTATGGCGATGAACGAACAAATTGACGCGGCGGCAGATGCAAGGATACATATCTTAGTAGGAGCGAAAACCAGAACATGTTAAATTTTGAATTTTACTCTCCGACGCGCCTCATCGTTGGTCGTGGCACGGCGGATCAAATCGGCACCCACATCGCGCCGCTGGCAAAAAAAGTGCTCGTTCATTACGGCAGTGACCGCGTGGAAAAAAGCGGTCTGCTCAAGCGTGTGACCGACTCCCTCTCCGCCTCAGGCGTTTCTTTTGTCACCCTTGGCGGCGTGATTCCGAATCCTGACGTCGAGCTGGTGCGTGAAGGCATCGCGCTCGCGAAAGCGGAGAACGTGGAGCTCGTGCTCTGCGTCGGCGGCGGCTCGGTCATCGACTCCGGTAAGGGCATCGCGCTGGGACTCAAAAACCCTAGCCTCGACATCTGGGAAATCTACGAAAAGCAGCTCGAAACCACAGGTTCGCTGCCGGTCGCGTGTTTGCTCACGTTCCCCGCAGCAGGCTCGGAAGCCAGCTACAGCACGGTACTGAGCAACTACAAGACGCAGAAAAAGTGCGGCTACAATCGCGAATGGAACCGTCCCGCACTCGCGGTGATCGATCCCACCTTGTTTGAAAGCATCCCGAAGTTCCAGATTGCCGCGGGCGTTGCGGACATGATGAGCCATATCTTTGAACGCTATTTTTCGAACACCGAGCACATGGAGCTTTCGGATGCGCTGAGCGAGGCGACATTACGAACCCTGCTTACGTTTGGCGAAAAGGTGGTCAAAGACCCGACGGACTACGATTCGTGGTGTCAGGTTGCGCTCTCCGGCACGATTGCGCACAACAACATGCTGGGCGTTGGACGCGAGCAGGACTGGGCATGTCATAAACTCGACCATGAGCTCACCGCGCGCTTTGGCGTGACCCACGGCGCGGGGCTTGCGGTGCTTACGCCCGCCTGGATGCGCTACGTCTGGCGCGTCAACCCCAAGCGCTTCTACGATTTCGCCGTGCGCGTGATGGGGCAGGAGGATCAACCCAAGGCCGTCGCCGCAACCATCGAGAGCGGCATCTCCGCGCTGGATACGTTCTATTCGCGGCTTGGCCTACCCAGCAGACTCGTAAAACTCGGCGTCGATCCCGCGCAGATTGCGGATATGGCGCGGGTGGTCACCCACGCGCCGGACGGCAGCGATCGTCCCGTCGGAGGCTTGAAGAAGATCTACGAAGCGGACGCGAAAACGATCTACGAGAGATCGATCTAAACAGAGTAATAAAAAAGAGAGGCATCTGCCTCTCTTTTTTTATGCATAGATTGTTATTTTCCCGCCAGACGCTTGAGTGCCTCGGCGATGAGCTGCGTATCGAAGCGGACGCTCTCGACCGGGCAGGATTCATCCGGCATGTGTGCCTGCGCGGCCTCGCCCTCCGGCTCCACACCGAAGGCAACCGCGTTGTCAAACGAGCGGGCATAGGTTCCTCCGCCGATGGAGAGCGGCTTCGCTTTCTTGCCGGTGGCGTCGCTGTAGACTGCCAGCAGCGCGTTGACCAGCTCGCAGTTGGGATCGATGTAGTGGCCTTTGGAGATCTTCTCGTGGATGCGGGTGAAGCCGATCTGCGCGAACTTCTCGTCTTGTGCTGCGAGCAGCTGCTCGGGCGAGACGCTGAAGGGGAAGCGGCAGTCGAGCGTGATCGTGACGGAGTCTTCCGTCCACTCGATCATGTTGGGCGAGAGTGTCAGCCTTCCGGAATCGTCCGAAACATCGAGGCCGAAGGCTTCGCCGTGCTGGTCAAACGCAAGGAGGGCGGCAAGGGAGGACGCGGTCGCGAGATCCTCCGCGCTTAGCGGTTGCTCTTTCAGCGCGTCAAGTAGGGCAAGCAGCGCATTCTGCGCGTCCTGCGGGGTGGAGGCATGGCCCGCGCGCCCGACAGCGCGGAGTTCGCCTTCGTCGTTGCCGCTGAGCAGCATGCCGTGCTTGGCGTCCACGGGTTCGGGCGTAAAGGGCAGATATGCCACCGCTTCGCCGGGGATGACATTCGGCGCGGTGCCGCAGGAGATGCGAACTTCGCTGCCGGAGAGCTTTTTCGTATACGTGGTTTGACCGATGTTCTTTTCAGAGTTGATGACCGGGTACTGCCCGTCCGGCGTGAAGGCCATCGTGGGGTTCGGCTCGGTCTGCTTGTAGCGGTTGACGCAGCTCCAGCCGCGCTCTTCGTCGCAACCTAAGAAGATGCGCACGCGGCGCTTGAGCGGAACGCCCGCCTCCTTAATGGCGCGAAGGGCATAGAGCGAGGAGACGGCGGGGCCTTTGTCGTCCATCACGCCACGGCCGATCAGTCGACCGTCCTTTTGCGTGAGGGTAAAGGGATCGCTCGTCCAGCCGGTGCCTGTGGGCACGACGTCCAGATGCGCCATGATCATGAGCATCTCGTCACCTTCGCCGTAGTCAATGACGCCGCAGTAGCCATCGAGCGATTGGGTGGAAAAGCCCATCCCGCGCGCGAGGTCGAGGGTATAGGTCAGCGCGTTGTGGATATGCCGGCCCAGCGGCATGCCCTCCTCCGGCTCACCTTGAGAAACGCTCGGAAACGAAATGAGTTTGCCGAGCGAGGAAAGCTGCTCTTCAAAATGCTGGTCGATCAGGGTTTTATACATAGTTTGCCTCCATATACATGCGCATATCTGCGCGGATACACTGCCTTTATCATACTCATCAGGCAGAGAAAAAGCAAGTCAAGGCAAGCCAGCGCGTCAGAGCTGCGGTTCATGATAATCTATATACGGATACACAATTATTCTATATGATCATGTTTTTGCAAATTGCATCGTGCACATAAAAGTTGAATATTCGCAGTTGTCGTGGACGATCCCCCTTTTGAGAACGGAATAATATGATCGTAGTGCAAATTGATTTCCGATCCGCATTTTACGCATTTTCCTTTATCTCGCTGCCAAACCGCAACTTTGACATCGGTTGGTATCAGACGATTGTGTTCGAGCTCCAATTCTCTCTGTTCAATAGGCGCATTGCACGAAGCACTCTCTTCTAGCATCTCCAATTTGAACTTGAATACTTTTCGATTACCGGTGCTCTCATTCCAAGCGTCGGT
>JBDKRF010000133.1:0-4171 GCA_039683525.1 Clostridiaceae bacterium | reverse complement strand
ATGCAGAGTTTGCAGCCGGCACCATGACCAAAGTTGTACAGCAGACCGCAACCTGGGATGAAGCAACCGCGAAGCAGATCGTGGAATCCGTCATCAACTCTGGTGAAGCTTTCAACGTCATCTATGCTGAGAACGATGGTATGGCCAAGGGTGCTGTCGCGGCACTTGACGAAGCGGGCATCACCCACGGCGTCGGCAAAGCGGTCGTCGTCATGGGCTTTGACTGCAACAGATGGGCACTGCGCGAACTGCTTGCTGGCAACTGGAACTATGATGGCCAGTGCAGCCCGTTCCAGGCGACCGTCATCGCGGACATGATCCAGAAGCTCGAAGCAGGCGAAACCCTCACCGAGAAGAAGGTTATCTCCGAAGAGCGCGGCTTTGACGCCACGACCATCACCCAGGCTGACATCGACACCTTCGGCCTCGGCGAGTAAACTACTAAATCCAGAAATCCCGATTCAGGGAATTCAATTAGTCATGACGGTGACGAGTATGCGGACTTGCTCCGCATACTCGCACCGCTGTTTAAAAGGTGCGTGATGTTGAACAAACACCGCCCAGATCTGCAACGCACAAAGGATGGTATCCCATGCCAAACGACATCGTTTTATCCATGCGAAACATCAGTAAATCCTTTCCCGGCGTTCGAGCGCTGCACAACGTGGATTTCACGCTTTACAAAGGCGAAATTCACGCATTGATGGGCGAAAACGGCGCGGGGAAATCGACCTTGATCAAGGTGCTGACGGGGGTTCACCCAAAGGATTCCGGGCAGATTATGATTGCCGGCTGCGCAAAAGAGATCAACATCAAGTCCCCGCAGGACGCGCAAAACCTCGGTATCAGCACCGTTTATCAGGAGATTACGCTCTGCCCAAACCTGACTGTCGCGGAAAACATGTACATCGGTCGCGGCAACGACAGCTTTGTACGCTGGGGCAAAATGCGCGAGCAGACAAGTGAACTGCTCGAAAAACTCAACATTCCCGCGCGGGCGACACAGCAGCTCGCAACCTGTTCCCTCGCCGTGCAGCAGATGGTTGCGATCGCACGTGCGGTGGATATGGACTGCAAGGTGCTGATTCTCGACGAGCCGACCTCTTCGCTCGACGAGCGCGAGGTGGAAAAACTCTTTTCGCTGATGCGCGAGCTCAAATCTCGCGGCGTCGGCATCATATTCATCACACATTTTCTCGAGCAGGTCTACGAGGTCTGCGACCGCATCACCGTGCTTCGTAACGGCGAACTGATCGGCGCATATGATATCAAGGACTTGCCGCGCGTACAGCTGATCTCCAAGATGATGGGTAAAGAGCTGGACGATATCTCGCAGATGCATAACACCGGCGCTCAGGCTGCGCGTGCTGGCAGTGTGCCCGTCTTTGAAGCGAGCGGGCTTTCCAGCTCCGCCGGTACGAAGCCGTTCGATTTTAAGATTGACAAGGGAGAAGTCAACGGGTTTACGGGCCTTCTTGGTTCCGGACGAAGCGAAAGTGTGCGCGCGATCTTCGGCGCGGACAAAGTCACAGGCGGAAAAGTGTTTGTCAACGGCAAACCCGCGAAGATATCAAAACCGAAGGATGCCATGAAGCTTGGCATCGGTTATCTGCCGGAAGATCGCAAGCAGGACGGCATCGTGGACGATCTCTCCGTGCGCGATAACATCATCCTCGCCCTGCAAGTCATGCGCGGATTCTTCCGCCCGTTCTCGAGAAGTGAGGCGGAGCGGTTCGCGGATGAATACATCAAGTTGTTGGGCATCAAGACCGCCTCTTCGGATACCCCCATCAAGTCGCTCTCCGGCGGAAATCAGCAGAAAGCGATTCTCGCCCGTTGGCTGCTCACCAAACCGCAGTATCTCATATTGGATGAGCCTACGCGCGGTATCGACGTCGGCACCAAGGTTGAGATTCAAAAGCTCGTGCTGAAACTTGCCGAAGAGGGCGTTAGCGTGACGTTCATCTCGTCTGAAATCGAGGAAATGCTGCGCACCTGCTCACGTCTCATCGTGATGCGGGATCGAGAGATTGTCGGCGAACTGATGCAGGACGACATGACGCAGGCAAAGATTATGCGCACCATTGCGGGAGAGGCGGCACAGAATGGATAAATGGCTACAGAGAATACGGAAATCCCAGCTCATGATTCCGATCGTTGCGCTGCTGCTGCTGGTTTTATTCAACATGTTTCGCGACATCAGATTCTTCTCAATCAACATCACAGTCAATAACGACGGAAACAGCGTTCTGTCCGGAAACCTCATCAGCATTCTCAACAGCGCGTCGGAGCTTGCGATCATTGCCATCGGCATGACTCTTGTGACCGCGAGCTCCAAGGGACAGGATATCAGCGTCGGCGCGGTTGCTGCCATCGCGGGCAGCGTGTTTGTGCGCGTGCTCAAGGAGAATACGATCAACTGGCCGATCATCCTGCTGGGATTTGGCTGTGCTTGCTTCGTCGCGGTTCTTTGCGGCGCGTTCAATGGCACACTGGTAGCGGTGTTTAAGATTCAGCCGATGATTGCGACGCTGATCTTACTGACCGCTGGCAGGCCGATCGCCTACTGGATCAACGGCGGTGCGACGCCGACCGTGGATAGCCCGTTGCTGGATAAAATCGGCAGTTTCATTCCGGGCGTTCCGATCCCGACGCCGATCATCATCGTGTTCGTGTTTGCCATCCTGGTGTCGCTGGTTCTGCGCTTAACCAACCTGGGTTTATATACGCAGGCAGTCGGCATCAATGAAAGATCCGCTCGGCTCAACGGCATCAACTCCGTCGGCATGAAGATTCTTTCGTTCATGATGCTGGGCATCTGTGTCTCCATCGCGGGTTGCATCGGGGTCAGCCGTATGGGACTGATCAACCACGAAACGCTGCTACTGGATATCGAAATGGACGCAATCCTCGCGGTCGCTATCGGCGGCAACGCGCTCAGCGGCGGTAAATTCAGCATTGCCGGCTCTGTTTTGGGTGCTTATATCATTCAGGCACTGACCATTACGCTGTATGCCATGAAGGTGCCGTCCACGGCGGTGAAGGCGTATAAAGCGATCGTCATTATCGCAATCGTCGTGCTTGGTTCTCCGGTGGTGCAAAGCTACCTTGCCCGCCTGCGCGACAAACTGTTTACAAAATCGATGAAGTCGGAGGCGAAGCAAGCGTATGGAGAATAAAAAATCTCGTCCCTCCGATTATGAAAGAATTCATCTGCGTGAACCAATCTCCAACACGAGCCTGCTGCTGATCATCACGATTTGCACCTTCGTCGGCATGTATGGTATGGCGATGTCGGTCTGGGGCGGCGGCTTCCGCAATCCGCAGCAGTTTCTGGATCTCTTCAACAACAACTCGTTTCTCATCGTCGTTGCGTGCGGGCTAACCATCGTGATGATCGCGGGCGGCATTGATATCTCCGTCGGCGGCATCACAGCTCTGGTGACGATGGCTTGCGTGGTCTATCTGGACGACAAGGGCGGTAGCGTCGTGGGCTCCATGGCACTTGCGCTCGGCATCGGAACCGCGTTTGGCCTGGTACAGGGATTACTGGTCTCGTATCTCGAGATTCAGCCGTTCATCATCTCGCTGGCGGGCATGTTCTTTGCGAGAGGCATGACCACGATCGTCTCCGTTGCACCCCGCACGGCAGAGAATGTGGCATTCCTCGCGCTCAAGGAATTCCGCGTCGTGATTCCCGGCATCGGCTCCTACGGCAAAACGGGCAACTTTATCCCTGCGCGCGTAGAGCTCGGCGTGATCATTGCGCTCTGCGTGGTGTTGCTGGTCTTCGTGATGCTCAAGTGGACGCGCTTTGGCCGTCAACTCTATGCGATTGGCGGAAACAGTCAGAGTGCGCGGATGCTCGGCATCAACGTGAAGCGTACGCGCTTCTTCTCCTACCTGCTCTGCGGCGTTCTCTCCGGCATCGGTGGATATGTGTATCTGCTGCATACGGGCGCGGGCAACGCAAGCAACGCCTCCGCGGCAGAGATGCAGGCCATCGCCTCGGCGATCATCGGCGGCACGCTGCTCACAGGCGGCGTAGGGAACGTCATCGGTACGCTGTTTGGTGTGCTCTCGCTTAAGACGATCAACAACATCGTCATCGCCTCTGGGCTGCGGGAACCGTACTGGCAGAGCATTACGACGGGGCTCATGCTGTGCTTCT
>JBDKRF010000132.1:0-5373 GCA_039683525.1 Clostridiaceae bacterium | reverse complement strand
GACCCTGAATGTGCGAGTTATCAAAGCACACAAGCCGTTTATGCACCGTCTCAAGTCCGAGGATTTCGCTGAGCTGCGTGAGCGCGCCCTAGCCGCGCTCCCAAGCGCGCTTTTGCAGGGATGCGTCTTTTTCCAGTACGTCGAGGCAGTTACGGTAGGCCATCTCGGTGAGCTTGCGCTTTTCTCCGCGCTGCGGGCGATGCACCTCAACCTTACGCTTGGCAAGGCCACTGAGCCAGAAGGAGATGGTCTCCATATCTGTTGCATCCTGATAGAGCAGCACCTCCGGGACAAACGTGTCGGACTCCGCATAATACTGCGAAAGAAATGCGGAGAGAATATCTGCGTCCGTTTCCTCCGCGTCCGCGTCCATGCGGAATTTCTCGGTGCCGATCACCTTGCCGTTTCGCACAAAGAGTGCAAACACGAGCGCGTTGGTGTCGAGACGACCGAGAGCGAACACGTCCAGATTGGTGTTTGTGGTGGCGATGACCGCCTGCTTTTCATTGAGGCTATCGATGGCGCGGATGCGGTCGCGCAGGATCGCCGCGCGCTCGAAATCCATCGCCTCAGCTGCGGCGCTCATCTGCTCGTGGAGCGAGCGGAGAATTTCCGCGGTGTTGCCGGAGAGAAACGAAAGCACCTCGTCGATGAGCTTGTGGTATTCCTCGCGCGAGACATCCCCGGAGCAGGGGGCGCAGCATTTGCCGATGTGGTACATTAGGCACGGCCGCTCCCTGCGCGCAATCATGCGGGCGATGTCTTTCTTGCACTGACGAATGGGGTATTGCTCGCGCACGAGCGCGAGACCGTCCCGCAGGAGCAAGCCGGAGAGGAAGGGGCCAAGGTATTTCGCACCGTCTTTTTTGACGCGACGGACGACCTCCAGCCGGGGAAAATCCTGCTTGAGATCAACACGGATATAGGGAAAGTGCTTGTCGTCCTTGAGGAGAATGTTATATTTCGGCTTGAATTCCTTGATCAGGTTGGATTCGAGCGAGAACGCCTCGGTTTCATTGACGACGCGGATATACTCAAAGTCCGCAATCTGCCGCACCATGGCGGAGACCTTCGGCGGATGGTTTTTCGAAGACTGAAAGTACTGCCGCACGCGATTCTTGAGCGAGATAGCTTTTCCAACGTAAATGACCTCACCCGAAGCGTTGAACATCTTGTAAACGCCGGGTGAGGGGGGAAGAAGCTTCAGTTTTTCTTCGATGATTTGATTCATATCTACCAATATTCGGAGAAAGATAGGTTAGATGACGACTTCTCCCGCGTCAATCAACATTTGATACAGCATCGGCAGCGGTAATCCGATGACGTTGAAGTAGTTGCCCTCGACGCGCTCGACGAAGACTCCGCCCGGCCCTTGTACGCCGTAAGCGCCCGCCTTATCCAGCGGCTCTCCGGTTGCGACATAGGCTTCGATTTCGCGCGCGGTCATCGGCGCGAAGGTGACGGTGGTTTCGCAGTGGCGAACGTCCGCCTTGCCGTTTTTCAGTACGGCGACGCCGGTGAATACCACGTGGCGTTTGCCCTGCATGCGGGTAAGGTACGCCTTTGCAACTTCCGGCGTGTGCGGTTTGCCCAAGATATCGCCGTCTAAGTAGACGATCGTATCAGCGCCGATGACGCAGTCTTCGGGGTGCAGATCGGCGACCGGCTGTGCCTTTTGCAGCGCGAGGGTTTTGACGAACTCCGCGGGCGGCAGGCCGTGCGGTTGTACTTCCTCCTCACCGGAGGTTTCGATGGCGTAGTTGAGTCCGATCATGGACAGCAGTTCCCGCCTGCGCGGAGAGGAAGACGCGAGAATGATCATAGTTGCTCCAGTAGATAATTTATTCTTTGATGGTGATCAGTACGGGGCAGTGGTCGCTGCCGAGTACATCGCTGAGAATCTGGCTGTCCTCGACGCGGTCGATGAATCGCTCGGACACGACAAAATAGTCGATGCGCCAACCGGAGTTGTTCGCGCGCGCGTTGCCGAGATAGCTCCACCAGCTATATACATCTTTTTTGTCGGGGTAGAAATAGCGGAAGGTATCGACAAACCCATTTTCGAGTAGTCGCGTCATGCAGGCGCGCTCTTCATCCGTAAAGCCCGCGTTTTTGCGGTTTGTCTTGGGGTGCTTGATGTCGATTTCCTTGTGCGCAACATTGAGATCGCCGCATACGATGACGGGCTTCTTTGCGTCTAAATTCTTGATGAAGGCGAGGAACGCGTCCTCCCACGTCATGCGATAATCGAGACGGCGCAGTCCATCCTGCGAGTTTGGCGTATAGACCGTCACAAAGTAAAAATCCGGATACTCCAGCGTAATCACGCGGCCTTCGTTGTCGTGCTCCGGCATGCCGATGCCAATGGTGATGCTCATCGGTTGATGTTTTACGAAAACGGCCGTACCGGAATAGCCTTTTTTCTCCGCACTGTTCCAGAAGATATCATAGCCTTCGATGCCGCCGTCAAACTGTTCCGGCTGCATCTTTGTCTCCTGCAAGGCGATGATATCCGGCTGTAGCTGGCTTACAAAATCGTAAAACCCTTTCGTGATGCAGGCGCGAAGCCCATTGACATTCCAAGAGATCAACTTCATCGTCCGTCGCTCCTTTTGGGTAAAATTTCTTGCAATCAATATAACATAGCAAGGCTCGAAATACAAACGCAAGTTCGTGTTTTTGTGAAAATAAAAGAGAATGATTCTCAAAAAAGAGGATTGACATTTTTGAAAGAGTTGTTAATATGTACCATATGGAACAGAAATAGCGATCTCATGTTTTGCGATGTACAAACATGAAGCGCGCGAACCCAACGTCGAAAGGAGAGCCATGAGTCGATCCCTGCATCCAACCGCATACGCAAAAATCGTGGCGAACACGTTTCTCTTTGCTGGAATCGCAGAGGAAGATGTGCTTGATTTAATCGGCACGAGCGGGGTTCGGGTGGAGCACTTTGAAAAAGATCAGGTGATCTTCGACCGCGCGGATATCGAGCGTGCGCTGGGCATCATCCTCCATGGCACTTGCGCCGTCACCAAAGAGAGCGAAAACGGCAAGATGCCGATGAGCGTACTCAAGCAATACGATTTGTTCGGCGCGGCGTCGCTCTTTCACGACGAGGAGGCATATGTTGCCCGCGTGATGGCGATGGAGAGCACGTGGGTACTGCTCATCTCGGAAGAAGCGCTTTGCGTCATGATGAAGCGGGACTTTCGCGTGACGGAGAACTACCTGCGGTATCTAACGGCGCGCATCCGCTTTCTCAGCGGAAGATTGGACGGATTTTTGCCGCAGAGCGTGGAGGAACGCGTCCTAAACTATATCAAAAGCCGCGCGGAAGACGGGCTGTATGAATCGGAGTGGAGCGTGAGCTTACTAGCGGACGCGCTTCGCATTAGCCGGACGACGCTCTACCGTGCGATGGATAAACTGGTTTCCGATGGAAAAATAGAACGGCACGGGCGGGACTTCCGCCTGTCAAAAGGAGAAAACGAATGAAGAAACTACTCGCAATACTGACCCTCGCGGTCATGCTATTCGCCTTGGGCTGCGCAAAAGCCCCGGCGGAACCCGTCAACGTCGCGGCGCTCAAAGGGCCGACCGGTATGGGCATCAGCTACATGATGGACGACAAAGAAAAATACAATGTCGAGCTGCAGGACGCGCCGGATGTCGTCGTTGGCAAGTTTATCAACGGTGAAATCGATATCGCAGCGGTTCCGCTCAACTTAGCCGCCGTGCTCTACAACAAGACAGAAGGCAATGTGGTGCTCCTAAACCTCGATACGCTCGGCGTACTCTACATCGTGGAAAACGGCAACACCATCCAGTCGCTTGCCGACCTCGCGGGCAAGACCATCTACGCCAGCGGCGAAGGCGCAACCCCGCAATACGTGCTCGACTACCTGCTGGCGCAAAACGGCTTGACTGACAAGGTCACGGTGAAATACGTCGGCGAACACACCGCGCTTGCCGCGATGGTCGCCTCCGGCGAAGCGCAGATCGCGCTGCTTCCGGAACCGTTTGTTTCCGCAGTGACGGTGAAGAATCCCGATGTGCGCGTGGCGCTCGATCTCAACACCGCCTGGGAAGAGGCCTCTGGCACGAAGCTCGTCATGGGCGTTTATATCGCGAGCAGAACGTTCTATAACGATCATCCCGATCAGGTGAAGGCGTTCCTTGCGGACTATGCGGCATCGGTTGAAAAGGTCAATACTTCCGCAGACGCGGCGCAGAAGATTGCGGATCTTGGCATCGTTGGTTCCGCCGCGATTGCAACACAGGCGATTCCGCGCAGCTACATCGTCAGCATAACCGGTAAAGAAGCAAAGCTTGCTGCATCCGCCGTGCTCAGCGTACTCTTCACGGCAAATCCGAAGTCGGTCGGCGGCAAATTGCCCGGCGACGACCTCTATGCCAAGTAAGCGAAAGCTACTGCAAACAGCGCTGATTGCGCTCATCTATCTCGCGGTTTGGGAAGCGGGGAGTCTCCTTGTTGGCAAGGAGCTCCTGCTTCCCTCTCCGCTTTCTACGATTTCACGTCTCGCGGTTCTGCTTACGGTGGGGGAAACCTGGCTCTTTGCAGGTCTGACGCTACTGCGCATCATGAGCGGCTACGTGCTCGGCGTGCTTGTGGGTGTGCTGCTTGCGGTGCTCACGGCGCGATCCCGGTTTGCGGAGGCATTATTAGCCCCGCTTCGCGCGATCGTGAAAGCATCTCCGGTCACGTCGTTTATCCTGCTCGCGCTGTTGTGGCTTTCCTCCGATCTGGTGCCACTGTTCATCGGTTTTCTGATGGTGGTGCCGATGGTTTGGTCGGCGACGGCGGAAGCGATTCTCCAAACCGACGTGCGACTCGTCGAGATGGGAAAGCTCTACGGTCTTTCTCACTGGCAGATCGTGAAGAAGATCTATGTACCGTCCATATTGCCGCAATTTCTTGCGGCTTGCACGACATCGCTCGGCTTTGCGTGGAAATCCGGCGTCGCGGCGGAGATCATCGCGCTGCCGCAGAACTCGATCGGGTTTATGCTCTATCAATCCAAGCTACGCATCGAGACGGTCGATCTCTTTGCGTGGACGCTGATGATCGTCGCGCTCTCTATGCTACTGGAGTGGCTGTTGGTGAGAAGCATGAGGAGGATTCGACGGGATGCCTGACATGATTTTTGTAAAAAACGTAACGAAAGCGTTCGAAGGGCACGCGGTTTTGCGTGACTTCTCCGCGGAAATCCCGCTTTGCGGGGTAACGGTGATCCGCGGCGCTTCCGGCGCGGGGAAGACCACGCTGTTTCGCCTGCTACTGGGGCTGGAAAAGCCTGACGCGGGGGAGATTCTCGGCATGGAGCTTCGTAAGCCCGCCGTCGTGTTTCA
>JBDKRF010000131.1:0-10237 GCA_039683525.1 Clostridiaceae bacterium | reverse complement strand
GTTTCAGCGGCGTTTTATGCGGCGCGAGCGTTGGAGCGCCCGGATTATTGGGTGCCGTATGGTTATGATGCGCAGGGAAGAATCACGTATACCGAAGTTTGGAAAAACGCATTTTCCGATGTGTTCGCAGGAAAGGCCGGCTATCTCTACTGCTGCGAGGGAGACGACAAGGCACTTCTTCGCTTCCCGACGCACCGAAGCCTTCGCCTCTCGGCTGAGCCGGTTACGGTCGCGCGTTGCGAGCGCATCGATGATCTTCAGCAGTGGTTTTTTCAGCGTGAGCGGGAAGGCAAGCTGGTCATTCAGCGGTTTGATTCTCTCTCGCCGGATCAGCTCTCGCTCTGGCACGGTATGGTGCTGGAAGAGCTGATCGAGAGTTACTCCGGCATCGGGCCGGAGCATCCCTACGCGCGGTTCGTGCAGGACAAGCTGCCCGCAGTCTGGGAGCGATTCTTACACGAAGCGCAGTGATTACGAATCGGGTTGCACAACGCGCCGTCGAACAGACGGCGCGTTTTTGATGCAGTGTGTTTTTCAATTCAAATAGTTTGCTTGTTTGGGCTGCTGCGGTTCCCGCAGCATGCACCAGAACGGCAGGTTGTCGCAAGGCATCTCACCCGTATGGATCAATTGGAAGCCGCGCTGCTCATAGTAGGCAACGTTGGCCAACTGGTGTGTTTCGAGATAGATCGGCATCACGTCCCGATCCGCCTTATCAAACATCCACCGGAGCAGCGTGGTGCCCGCGCCGCAGCGCTGACGCGCTGGATCGACCGCGATTCCCCAGAGATAGTAATGCGGGCGGTCGCTTAAGAGCCGCTCCTGCGTGTCCGCCAAAAAGGCTTCGCTTTTGCTCACCACCGCATATTGGCGCAACCCCACCACGAGAGGTGCTGCGAGAAAGCCGCTCTTGACGTAGTCCCAGTCCGTGAGCTTCGTGTGCCCCGGCGGCAATAGAAACAGCACGCCTGCGAGGTCATCTGTCGTCATCACTTCGCCGTACTTTTGCGCGCTGCGCAACGTGTGCTCCATATACCAGGGCAGCTTCCATTTGCGGCTCTCCGGGTCGGGGAAATACTCCTTCAGCGAAGGGTAGTCAAAGAAGGCATTCGCAACCGCCGATGCCGCTTTCTTTGTATCGTTTTTCTTGAGTGGCGCTACATTCATCTCCATATTCATGCCCAATACTATAGCGTTCCTGATTCAATTGGTCAATCCGCAATATGGATTTAAAATCTATAAATCGCATGCACAAATTGTCAATCAAATATCGCTAGGGCACATGGCAACCCATAAAAAAGGCAGCACGCGGAAGTCAACCGCGTGCTGTCTTTGGTTCTTGCCTGTATTAGTAATTCTTCACCGTTGGCGTCCAGTATTGTCCGCCGTAGATGTCGGTGATGCGGTAAGCCATGTCCCACTTGACGTTGTCGCCGAGCGGTGCGTTGCCGATCTCCCAACTACCGGTTGCAGTCATTTGTTCGCCGAGATAGAAGGCGTCGTTAAACGTTCCGTCGTAGTTGTAGTAGTCGCAGAGGAAGTCGATCTTGTCGCCCGCGACGATTTCGACCAGACCCTTCATGATCGTATCCGTCGAGGTCGCATCGTAATCATACTGCGCGCCGAGCACCTCGCCGTAAGGCATGTCCTTCGTGAACTGCAGGATGATGTTCACGCGCGTGCCGTTGAGCATCGCGGGAACGCGTCCCAGGATCGTATAGCTCTCGTCCACCTGATCCTCGCTGACGAGATAGTAGGAGACGATCTGCCCGTTGAGGGACAGCCATGTGCCGTCGTATGCCATGATCAGATCGTTGTCCGCGTCATAGTCGGCAATGTTGTCGAGGCCGAGGTCGATGTAACCCGTTCCGTCGTCGATATAGACGTTTTGCTCCAGCGTGACCACGCTGCTCCACTGCTCCTCGGTGAGCACCAGCGTCGGGGTCTCTCCTTTATATGTGAGCATGAGGTTCGCAAAGCCCGCGTTGTTCTTCTGATAGTCCGCAATCGACCCGCGCACGAGGTTTTCGTCTACCCAGTTGGAGTCCTTGTCGCCTGTCACAACGCTCTTGTTTTTGAGGAAGAGCTCCAGCAGCTGCGTCACGGAATCCGTCGAGCCGCTCGCGGTATCGCTGCTGCTGGTCGAGCCACCAAGCAGCGTGCCAAGCAGACTTCCCGTGTTGTCCCCCAGGAGGGTTCCAAGCGGGTTCTCGCTCGATCCGCTGGCGACCTGACCGCCCGCCGCAACGGAGGCAAAGCTCTTGATGCAGTCGGAATAGCTCTTGTCCATGCCGATGGCGTTATAGGTTTCAATCGCGGTGCTGACACTGCGCAGCGACTGATAGGGGAAATAGATCGATAGTCCGTTTGCGTGCGATATCGTCGAGGAGTTACGGTTGTATTTCACCGCATCGCGCAGCGTGCCCGCCAGCGTGTTCGACTCATTGGTCGCCAGATTGTCCGCAAAATGGATCAGGTCGATCTGGTTGATCTTGCTGCTGGTCGAGAAATCGCGCGATCCGCTTCTTGCTGTCGCGACGGTGTTGAAGCCGTCTCCCGCGATGAGCGCACCTGTCGAGGAAGAAAACGCCTTGAACGCCGAAGGTACCGTGCCTTGCAGCTCCGCAAGGTCGGTCATGGAGAGCGTCGTCTGGCTATTAGAGCCGCTCATCTTGACATAGTCGTCGATGATCTGCTTGCCGACATCCAGAGAATCCATCGCGGGGTTTGCGGAGAGCGCCGAGAGCCAGTTGGTATAGTACCAGCCCGTGCCCGGCTCCACCGCCTCGGAAGCGACTAGGTAATCGCCGTATTGTCCCGCAACCAGTGCGGTTTCCAGCGTCGCCATCAGGCACGCGTCGAAGCCGATCATATCAAACTTGACTCCGCCGTCCTTGAGCGCGGTGTTGATGCCGTCCAGGCTCATGCTTCCGCCGGGGAAGAGTTCATCATAGCCGTACCCGGTGAGCGAGCCGCCGCCGTGATCCCAGAGGACGAGAATATAGCGATCCGCCGGATACTCACGCGCGCTGAACTGAATGAAGTCCGACAGTGTGGCGGGGTCTACCATGGAGCGCTTGCCGACCTTTGCATCCAGCGTCTCAAGACCGCCCTGTTTGACGCGGAAGCGCTGGTTTGTATTGCTCTTGATGATCTGGTTTTGCCAGTTGGAGGCGCCGCCCGTCTCGAGAATCACGTTGATGTTGTCGCCAAGCGTCGCGTTCACCATCTCCTCAAGATCCGAGGTCGCCATGCCGCTCTTGCTTTCAAGATCGGTTCCGCACATATAGACCATCACGGTGACGTTCTTTGCGCGCGCGGTGTCGGTGAATTTTTCGCGCGCGGCAGAAGCCACTTCGCGGTTAGGCTCATGCGCTTTGTAGACGTCTTCCGAGCTGGAGACCGGCGCAATCTGCCCCGTCGTGCTGCCGTAGCTGCCGAGCAACGAGCCGAGCGCATCCGAAACCGAACCGGACGAATCCGTGCCCGTGTTGTCCGTGGTTGTGTCCACGCTGCTCAGGCCGGAATCCGTTGTCGTAGTCGCATAATCCCCCAGCAGGCTGCTGAGCAGGCCTCCGCTTGTATGGCCGGAGCACATGTTGAGCAGCAGTACCGCGCCGACCACGATCAGGATCAGCACGAAGATGCGCCCAAGGCATCCGCGCTTATTGGTTCCGTTTCCATTGTTGTTGTTGGCGCCGCCGATGAGGAGCGCAAGCAGCACGGCAAGCAGTCCGCCGCCGCCGCTACCGCGATCGCCACCGCTACCGAACGATCCGCCGGAAGACCCGCGCGGGCCTCCGCCAACGCTGCCGCTACCAAGGCCGCTCCCGCGGCGATATGCGTTCCCTCCACCGGAAACGGTTCTTTTTTCTCTGCCGCCCGGTCTGTTTGCAGGACTCATGAATCTACCTCCTGTTTGCTGATGAAACGTGATTCTTTAAACTGGATTGTCCCTACTATTACGGCACGCTCTGCATCGCACCTGGTGCGAAGTCGCGTATGCCTGCGTCTTCTAATACTGTACTCTCGCCAAAGTGGTCGCCCGCATAGGCTTTGTAGCCAAAGCGATCCAACACCGGCGAATAGGTGATGACCTCCAGCGTGTCCGCCGTCGGGTCAAGGCGCAAAATTCTTAGATACCCAACCCCGTTAATGGGATCATCCTGCACGTTCATCATCATCTGATGCACCGTGCGATCCGGCGTACCGTCTGCGTCGTCGTCTAGCGCTTCGGGAACATAGAGCATACCGCCATCATGCCCGCACAACACGAGCCGGATATTGGGAGACTGCTTGACCACGCGCTCGATCAACCGTCTGCCAATCGAGGAATAACCGCCAAAGTTCATATAACTATGCACACAGATCACGGCGTAGTGATCCGAATAGGTCTTGCAAACCTCGTTGATCCAGTCGATGGCGTCCACCTCAAACCCGTAGGAGAGCGAAAACACAAGGATCGGAACACCGCCCGCGGTAAACGTTGTGTAATACACAAACCCTGCATCGTCGCCTGCGTGCTGCGGGTCGTAATCCGTTTCTGGTCGATGATCCAGATATGGTGTGCGCTTGTCGTAGGCTGGCAGCTGGTCGTGATTGCCGGCGACGGTCAGAATATGCATATCCGAAGGCAGACGGCTAAATCCGTCTTCGGCATTTTGCCAGGCGTTTTCCTGATAGGGGTTATAGACGATATCTCCCGTGTGTACGGTCAAGACCGTGTTGTATTCCTTCTGCGTGTCGCTGATCCATTGCGTCATCTTGCCGAACACATCGTTATTCGCCGCGGTGTAAGTTTGCGTGTCGCTCATCCATGCAATGGATATTGGCTGCAATTCAGGCGTGGGCTCCGGCGTTGGTACCGGTGTCGCGGTTGGCAATGTCGTCGGCGCGGGTGTTGATAGCGCTGCGGTGATGCCGTTTGTAACCTGCGTTTGAGAGAGGCTTGCCTGCTCTTGTTGGGAGCACGCCGTCAAAAGCATCGTTGCCAACATGGCGGAGCAGAGGGCGAATAGGCGTTTCGTCGTTCGCATATGTTCCGTTGGTAGTCCTTCCGTACTTGTTGCATGGTAACAGATTGTTTAATCTATAATTATCTTACCATTAATTATCTTACCATTCGCGCGAGTCTGCGTCCAGTTGTACGCAGGTGAAAATCGTGCTAGAATTAAAGTATGACTTGTATACACTGGCAAAAAAAGATCCTATCCGCTCTCGTCGCCGCGCTTTTGCTCGGTTTGTTCGGTTGCGGACGCGGCGCAGTGGCTACCCCTACGCCGAATGCAGAGCCTATTGTGATCACAACCGACGCTCCCTCACCGCAAAGCGAACCGACCGCGCTGCCGCAGCCGCAGCTGAAATACATCTTTCTCTTGATCGGGGATGGCATGGGCTACGCGCAGATACAGGCGGCCTCCGAAGCGCTCGCCGCCGCGAAACGCGATCCTCTCAGCTTCCTTGACTTTCCCGTGCAGGCAAGTGTGAAAACTAGCAACGTTCTCGGCGAGGTGACCGACTCCGCCGCCGCTGCAACCGCGATCTCCACGGGTGAAAAGACGATCAATAGCTATTTGGGTGTGAATCAAACCAAAAACCGCATTGAAACCGTTGCCGAGACCTTGCGTAACATCGGGCGAAAGATCGGCATTTTGACCACTGTTTCGCTCGATCACGCCACGCCTGCCGGTTTCTATGCGCATGTGGACTCGAGGCGCAGTTACTCGACGATCACGGACGACCTCTTTGCCAGCGGCTTTGACTACTTCGCGGGCGGTGGCTTCCACAATACGCCGGATGCACCCGTTCACGCGGAAGAAAACGGATATACGCTGATTCACTCGTTTGAGGAGGCCCCTGTTTCAACAGACGGAAGGCTCATCCTCACCTCTTCGCTGATCTTTGGCGATTACGGCGTGTTGCCCGCGATCGACGGCGGGGCAAGAGTGGATTGGCTCAAGAAAGCAACCGATCTTGCCATCACGCGGCTCACTTCGCCCTCCGGCTTTTTCATGATGGTCGAAGGCGGCAGAATTGATTATTTCTGTCATTATAACGACGCGGCTTCGTTTGTGGGCGAGTTGCTTGACTTTGACAAAGCGGTGCAAAGCGCGCTGGCGTTTTATGCGCTCCATCCCGAGGAGACGCTTGTTCTCGTCACTGCCGATCACGAAACAGGCGATGTTTCGTTTGCTGAGGGTGACCGCAGTGCGCTACTTCGCCAAACCATCTCGAGCGACACTTGCGAAAACACGCTGGTTGCCGACTGCATCGCCGCAAAAACGCCCTTTGATCAGGCGCTGCCCCTCTTTACCTCCGCTTTCGGGTTGACGGATCTCACGGCGGACGAAACCGCGATCTTGAAAGACGCTTATTACCGCACGATTCAAAACAGCACATCCGGTAACACAAGCGATGAAGAGTCCGGCGTGTATGACCCCATCACGACGGCCTGCATTCAGTTGGTTGCGGCGCGTGCGGGTGTCATCTTCGGCTCCGGCGGGCACACGGCGAAAGATGTGCCGCTCTATGCGATTGGCGTCGGCTCCGAGTTCTTCAGCGGAACCTATGAAAACACGCACATTCACGACGCGATTCTGCAGGCGGTTGCCGCATACCCCGTCTCTTGACACAAATGGCAACTGATTCTGTCCCTATCATATTATGAAATCTAGCATGGAAAGGCCAACCTGTATGAAACTCACCTTTATCGGCGCAGACCACGAGGTAACCGGTAGCTGTACGCATCTCGACATCTGCGGCAAGCACATTCTCGTTGACTACGGCATGGAGCAGGGCAAGGATTTCTATCAAAACGCACCCCTGCCCGAGTTGCCCGGCGAAATCGACGCGGTACTATTGACCCATGCACACATGGATCACTCCGGACTTTTACCGTTGCTTTATAAAAACGGGTTCAAGGGATCGGTACACGCCACAAAACCAACCTGCAACCTTTGCGATATCATGCTGCGTGACAGCGCACACATTCAGGAGTTTGAAGCCGAATGGCGCAACCGCAAGGGCGAGCGCAGCGGTGAAAAACCGTATGTGCCACTCTACACGATGGCAGACGCAGAAGGTATCCTCAAGCAGTTTGTACCGCATCGCTATGATGAGAAGTTTACGCTGTTCGAAGGGATTCAGGTGCGCTATACCGACGCGGGGCATCTGCTTGGCTCTTCCTATATCGAGATCTGGGTCAATGAAGGCGGCGAACAGCGCAAGATCGTGTTCTCCGGCGACATTGGAAACATCAATCTCCCGTTGCTGCGCGATCCTTCTTTGGTGGACGAGGCGGACTTTATCATGGTGGAGTCCACCTATGGTGATCGCCTGCACGACGCGCCGCCAGATTACGCAAAAGCGCTTGCGGACGTGCTGCAAGCGACGTTTGACCGCGGCGGCAGCGTAATCGTCCCCTCCTTTGCGGTTGGCCGCACGCAGGAGATGCTGTATTTCATCCGCCACATCAAGGATGAAGGTCTCGTTCACGGACACGACAACTTCCCCGTTTTCGTCGATAGCCCGCTGGCAAACGCCGCGACGCGCATCTATCTGGAAAACGCAGATTTTTGCTATGACGACGAGGCGCGCGCATTTGTGGAGCAGGGCATCAACCCGATCTCGTTTGAGGGTTTGACCGTGACCCAAACCAGCCAGGAGTCGATGGCGATCAATACCGACACGCGTTCGAAGGTCATCCTCTCGGCGAGCGGCATGTGCGAAGCGGGCAGAATCAAGCACCACCTCAAACACGGGTTATGGAATGCGGCCAACACCATCCTCTTCGTCGGGTTTCAAGCGCCGGGTACCCTCGGTCGCTCCCAGCTCGAAGGCGCGGAAAAGGTCAAGCTCTTTGGCGAGACGATTCGCGTCAACGCGGAGATTAAGCAGCTGCCGGGCATCAGCGGGCATGGCGACGCGAATATGCTCATCAAGTGGGCCACGCATTTTTCGCCCAAGCCGCGCCGTGTGTTCGTCAACCACGGCGAAAGCGAGGTTTGCGATCTCTTCACCAAGCGCCTGAAGGATGAATTCGGTCTGAACGCAACCTGTCCTTACAGCGGTTCGATCTATGACCTCGTGAAGAACGAGTATGTGCTCGAAGCGCAGCCGGAGCCGCTGAGAGATCGCGTCCGCGAACCCCTTCCGCAGGAAGATCAGGCTCCGCAGGAGAGCCGTGGACAGGTGGGCAATGCACCTCGTAAGATCCCCATGCCGCAGGAGAGCCGCGGACAGGTGGGTCACGCGCCGCAAGAGAGCCAAGGACAATCAGGGCGCACCCCGCTCGAACCCCGCGGAGAGCAGGAGTCGTCTTATCAGCAGCTGCTGGTCGCGTTGGAGCGCCTGGTTGACATCATTCGCTCCAGCAAGGGTCGCAGCGGGCGCGAGCTGCGCGAAATCGCCAGCCAGATCAACACCATTAGCAACGAGATGGAGCGCGAGTAAAGCAACATTCGGAGCGTTCCGGAATCAACAAACATACAAAAACATCCCGCAGGTTTTCACCTGCGGGATGTTTGTTTCTTACGAGTTTTTTAGTGCAGCATCAGCATGCGCTTCTCTCCGCTGCGCATCAGCGAAGCCCACATCCAAATCGTGAGCACCACGAGCAGCGCAAACGTAATCGGTGCGACAAGCGCGCTTCCGGTTGCGGCGACCACGATTGCGGGCGCAAACGCCGCCCCCATGCCGACGAACACGGAGACCATCGTGGCACCGCCCTGCTTGATGGCTTCCGCTTCGCTCTGCCAGTCCAGCCGCGGCATGCGGATATTGACCCACAGGCCGAATACGCCAAACGCGAAGGTATAGGCAAGCGGCAGAAGATACGTCCAAAGGGTATCGAGCAGGCCCGACTTCAGCCCGATTACGACCAGCGTAGAGCTGATGAAAATGCTCGGAATTGCGAGCAACAGCGTGACCTTCAGCTTCGCCGCGAGCCAGTCCCGCGCGGAGACGGGCAGGTTCTTGATGATCCAGAGCGACTTGCCTTCCATCGAGATGGAGCTTGCGGTCGTCGAGCCCATAGAAACCATCCAGCCAAAGATAAACGGCATCAGCGCGGGCAGCGAAGGCATATCCGGCATATCGAGATACTTCAGCAGCTCTCCCGCCTTGATCAGTAGCGCAACGCCGGCAACGATCATCATCACGAAACCAAACGCGGTGTTGACGACATACAGGCTGGAGCTGAAATACCGCTTGAGCTCGCGCTTGAACAGTGCGGAGGCTTTTGTCGAGTGTACCTGCTTGTGCATCACAAACGTTTCCCCGCGCGGTTTGCTCTGGATGCGCGAGTTGATCGAGATAAAGTTGCTGCCGAGCCAGAAGATCAGAATTGCGATGGTCGCAATCGTGATCAGCAGCAGCCATAGCAGCGCAGGCAGCGAACCGGTCGCGAGCGCATCCTGAAACCATTGCGCAGGCGGGTACATGCCGCTGATGATCGGCTGGAACGTCGCGGCGAGGTTGCCGACCTTGCTCGGATCCTCAAACGCCATGCCGCTTCTCATCGAGACAAACATCAGCACAAAAACGAGAATCATCTGCGCCACAACGCTGGCAATACTGCTCTTCTTCATGCGCGCGGTGGCAATCGTAAGCAGCGTGCCTAGCAGTGCTCCGATGATCGTCGGCAGTGCGGGAAGCAGGAAGATCGAGAGCAGAAACAGCGGATAATACCAGAGCGGCGGCGCCGCCATGATGGCATAGATCACGCCTGCGGGCAGCAGCAGCAGGAACGCGTAGACAAAGTTATACGCATACATGCTAAAGACCCGGCTTGCCGCAACGGCGCGTACATTGACCGGCCAGCTCATCACGATGTCAAAGTCTCCAAAGCCAAAGAGCACGCCCTTGGTTTCAAAGATGGAGAAGATGAGAATCAGCATGCTGGCCGCAAGCGCCATAATGCCCAGAAGCGTTGGCAGCGTTCCAAACATCTGGAACGATCGCGCAAGCATATAGCTGTACAGCACGGATAGATAACCCATGGCAACCACCATCGCAACCAGCGATCCCAGTGCGCGTTTGCCCTGTTTCTTCTCTTCCTGATTCTTCATATGCAGGATTTTATTGATCCCAAAGAGGGAGCTCACCTGCAATTTCGTCAATATCCAGAATTCACGCATTGTCCGTCAACTCCAAAAACAGCGTTTCCAGCGACTCGTCGCCCTTCACTGTGTCCATTTCGCCCGCAGCGATGAGCCTGCCGTTCTTGATGATGGCAATC
>JBDKRF010000130.1:0-2035 GCA_039683525.1 Clostridiaceae bacterium | reverse complement strand
GAACGGCGTGCAGCACCATGTAGCTATTGCCGACCTGATCAGGGTTGTTCGTCCTTCGATCCTTCAACGGGGTCTCGCCAAACGACACCCGCGTCTCGATCCCGATCGTGGTCGGGATGCCGACGATCTCGCCCGCCTGTATAAACTCTCTTGCTCCGCCGATGCTGTCGTGATCGACGATGCCGCAGGTGGCGAGGCCTTCCGCCCGCGCGGCATACACCGCGGCGCTGGGCGAATACGGTGAAAAAGAATAACTCGTGTGGATATGGTTGTTCACCATGCGCGGGTCGACGGGCGGGAAGTTCGCGCGCGCTGCCGCGCACGTAAGCGCGGCGAGGCGCTCGTCCTTTGATCCTTCATTCAAACTTTTTAACAGAGAAAGTTCGATCATCTCAGCATCACCTGACCGCCGGTGACGGGAATCGCCTGACCGGTTTCGTAGGTCTGCTCCACCGCGTAAAAGATCGCCTTGGCTACATCGGAGGGTAAACATCCGCGCTTGATCAGGGATTTACTCAGATAAAAATTCTTCACGTCCTCAATCGTCTTTGCGCCCGGCACTTTACCCGTTTTCAAGTATTGCACGAACAAGCCGCGCTCCGGATCGCTCCACAAGGGGCCGTCGTAATAGTTGCCGGGGCAGATGGCGTTGACCTTGATGTTATACGGCGCGAGCTCCAGCGCGAAGCTCTCGACCAGCCCGATACCGCCGAACTTTCCGCCCGCGTAGGCGAAGTTCTTGTTGCTGCCTTCGAGGCCCGATTTGCTGTTGATCTCGATGATGTCACCCATCCAAGCGCAATCCGCGCTATACTGCGCGCGCATAATTCGTTGGGCGTATTTCACACAAGTGAAAAACGCGGTGTAGTTGATGCTGGTGACGAACTCAAAATCCTTCTTCTCCATCTCGTCCAGCGAGCCCGCCTTGAGCACGCCCGCGTTTGAAACAAACAAATCCAACCCGCCGAACGTCTCCACGCAGGATGCGATCAATCCCGCGACGCTTTCCTCGCTGGACACATCCGCCTTGACCGCGATCGCGCGCTCGCCAAGCGACTCCGCAACGGTCTTCGCCAGCGGTTCGTTTAAGTCCGCGATCACGACGCAGGCACCCTCGCGGTAGAGTTCCTCCGCGATGCCCTTGCCAAATCCCTGCGCGCTGCCCGTCACCACGGCGATCTTTCCGCCGAGCCTGCCCGCGATTTTCTTTCGATTGTGAATCTGTTCGGAAGCGATCTGCTCCCACTTTGATAGATCGATCATGTATTATTTCATCTCCATATAGCCTAGTAGCCTTGCGTAAGCGTCTTCCCAAGCCTGTGTGTGCTTGGGTTCGTAAACCGTCGGTTCAACCGAGCGACGCACGACCTGCCGCGCCTCGCTGATGTCCCGCAGTTCACCCAGCGCCACCGCCTGCATGAGGGCGTTGCCCATTGCGGAGCCTTCCGCGGGGCCCGCAATCACGCGGCGATCCAGCACATCCGCCGTCATTTGGCAAAGCAGCGTGTTCCCGATGCCGCCGCCAGTGATATTCAGCGTATCGATGCGCGCGCCTTTCATCTTCTCCAGCCATTCCAGCGCCCAGCGATATTTCAACGCGAGGCTTTCATACGCGCAGCGCGCGAATTCGCCCGGCGTTTCCGGCGGGGTCTGCCCTGTGCGCATGCAATAGCGCACGATCTTGCCGCACATATCCCCCGCGGAGAAAAACGGCGCATCGTCCGGGTCGATGATCGCGGCAAACGGTTTTGCCTGCGCGGTCATGGCGTCGATGTCTTCCCACGAGTAGCACTTGCCCTGCCGTGTCCAATCCCGGCGGCATTCCTGCATGATCCACTGGCCCATGATGTTCTTCAGCGGCCGGAATCCACCCTGCACCGTACCTTCATTGGAGAAATTCGCCTGATAGATCGAATCCCCCAGCAGCGGTTTTTCGGTCTCTATTCCAAAGAGCGACCAGGTGCCGCTGGAACAAAACGCGAAGCTGCCTTCGCCGGGAATCGCCGCGACGGCAGACGCCGTATCGTGCGTGCCA
>JBDKRF010000129.1:0-5782 GCA_039683525.1 Clostridiaceae bacterium | reverse complement strand
GGCAGGGGTCGATCTGCGCGGAGAAGAACATTCAGCTTGCCGGAAACGCGCTCAAGAGTTCCAGCAGTTCCTCCGTCGGCATCTATTCGGTCAATGGCGATATCAGCTTTGCCACAGACGGGCTGACGATCTACGGAACCCTATATGCGCCAAACGGAACGATTGGCATCTACGCGAAGAACATCACGATCTACGGCAGAGTCATCGCAAAGAATATCATCATCACGGGTGCCAATGTGAAGATCATCTCCGGTTCAAGCGATTTAGACTTTTTACCCGGCGGTACGATCTCGCTCTGCGAGTAGGGATGATGTTAAGCAGAAGTTGAAATGAATTAGCGATAAAAGAGAGGATGCAGTAGCATCCTCTCTTTTTAGCGTCTAAAACTAAACGGAAGAATCATTTCCGATCCAGAATTCTGCGCAAAAACGGAACTTTCACGAGGATTGCGCTCTCGGGGCAGACTTCCTGGCAGCAATAGCAGCGGATGCAGCGGTCGTATTGATAGCTCGGCGGGTTTTGCTTATTGCCGTCGTGCCAGTTGACCACCTTTGGGGTAACGGGGCACATATTGACGCAGATGCCGCAGCGAACGCATTTCTCGGCGACGATATACGGCTTAGGCGTCAGCGCTTCCTTGATGAAGCGCGGCTGCGCGCGTTTCGTCTTGGTCTGCTCCGGCTCGCGATTGACGACGAAGTCTTTCGCGATAAAGTTCTCCATCGGGTCGCCCAAGAGCTGGATCTCCTCCGCGCGGTAGGTGCCTGCGCCTTGCTCTGCGCCCGCGAGATTGGTCAGCACCAGCGCGGGATCAAGGTTCATGAGCCTGCACATGGTTGCATCGAGCGCGATCGGGTCTGTTGAAAGCAGCAATACGTTCATCTGCTTCGGGTCACCACCGCGCGGGCCGTTACCCTCCATCGCCGTAATGCCGTCCATGACGTAGAGACGGGGATGCACGAACGTATTCAGGTCGATCAGCATCTTCGCAAAGTCATACGCGCTCGGGATCTTGACGTGAAACTCGCCCTTGAGCGCGCCGGGAATGCAGCCGAACTGATTTTTGACCGCGCCCGTCACGCGCTGGAACGCGTGCGTCTTCATCTTCGGCAGGCTGATCACGCCGTCGCTCTTCAACACGGCGTTGGAAATGATGAAGCGCTTGTTCTGCCGTCCTTCACTAAAGTGGACCTCTTGTCCCACCCGAAAATCTCCGAGCGGAATATTCAGCTGCTCGGCAACCTCAGCGGCACCGGTCTTCTTTGCGGCGGATTCCGGCGGCTGAAACCCTGGCGAGTCGCCGTAGGAGAGCTGCGCTCCCGCGCGCTGAAACACGGTAGCCACCGCGCGAAACACGGCGGGGTGCGTGGTGACGCACTTCTCCGGCGGATCACCGGAAAGCCAGTTGAGTTTGAGAAGGATTTTCTCTCCGGGTTGGACGAATTTCTCCGCACCACCGAGCAGCGAGATGCCGCGTTCCACAGCGGCGAGAACCGCGCCTTCCTCATAGCTGGTGCAGGATATGATTGCCACGTCTGACATGGTGAACTCCTCCTAAAATGCAGGGCGCACGTTCGCAGAATCATACGATCATGTTTGATCTGATGCCCCGTTTATCAACAGTGTAGCGCGTAAGCGTGGCGCAATCAAACAAAATCTTATTAGCTTTGATGGAGAGAGATGAAAATAGATGCCACCGTATGATGATGGCATCTATGTGTGCGTTTATTTGTTGAAGTATCAGTGCTTTTCCTGCCCGTAATAGGCGTTTTTGCCGTGTTTGCGCAGGTAGTGTTTGTCCATCAACGTGGGGTTGAGGTGCGCACTCGGCGCGAGGGCAAGCGTATGCCACGCCATCATGGCGGCCTCTTCGAGTACCGCCGCGTGATAGACCGCCTCCTCAGCATCCTTACCCCAGGCGAACGGGCCGTGCTCCTGCACTAAGATCGCGGGCATGGCGATGGGGTCGATGCCGCGCATGGTCTCGATGATGACGTTGCCGGTCTCGAGTTCGTAGGCACCTTCGATTTCGCTCTTGCTCAGCGGCCGCGTCACGGGGATATCGCCGTAAAAATAATCCGCGTGCGTGGTGCCCAGCGCGGGGATATCGCGTCCCGCCTGCGCGAAGATCGTCGCCCAGCGGGAGTGTGTATGCACGATACCGCCGATGGAGGGAAACGCGCGATAGAGCGCGAGGTGCGTCGGCGTATCGGAGGAGGGGCGAAGGTCGCCCTCGACGACTTTGCCGCTTGCAAGGTCAACGCAGACCATCTGATCCGCACGCATTGCCTCATAGGTTACACCCGATGGCTTGATGACCATCACGCCGCTTGCGCGGTCGATTGCGCTGACGTTTCCCCACGTGAACGCGACGAGGTGAAGCTTCGGCAATTGCAGATTTGCTTCCAGTACTTTTTGCTTGAGTTCTTCCAACATGTTCGATATTCCTTCCGATTGCGATTCCGTCAATACGCCGAAACAGCCGCGCGTTCCACGCCGAGGCTGCGCTTGTAGCCGTCCATAAACGCGGCAAACCCGCCCGCTTCGGTTTCGGTTGCCGATACGGTGACGCTCTTTGCGTTTTGGAAGACACGCGCGGTCAGATAATCCGAAAGCGACTCGCCCGCGGACTTGTTTTTCAGATAAGCGGCAAGCACCGCCATGCCCCAGGGACCGCCCTCGCCAGCCGTCTCCATGACGGTGACGGGGGTGCCGAGCGCCGCGGACATGATCTTTTGCCCGATGCCTTCCGCCTTGAAGAATCCGCCGTGTCCGGTCATCGCGTCCAGCTCGACATGCTCCGCGTCGAGGATATCCATGCCGATGCGAAGCGAGGCGCATGCGGAGGTGAGGTGCGCGCGCATCACGTTGGCAAGCGAGAAGGTTGCGTCCGGTTTGCGGAACAGGAGCGGGCGGCCTTCGTCGAGGTTGGTGACGGGCTCGCCGGATAGATAGTTAAACGCCATGATGCCGCCGCAGTCGGGAGTGCCTTCCAGCGCTTTTTTATACATGGTCTGATAGAGCGTGCGCTCGTCATATTCTGCGCCCAGCGCCGTCGCCGCCTCGCCAAAGAGGCGAATCCACGCGTCGATATCGCTCGTGCAGTTGTTGCAGTGTACCATCGCGACCGGGTCGCCCGCGGGCGTGGTCACCATGTCCACCTCAGTATAGTAGCGAGAGAGCGCCTTTTCCAACACCAGCATGGCAAATACACTCGTGCCCGCGCTGACGTTGCCCGTGCGTTGGCGCACGGCGTTGGTTGCGACCATACCGGTGCCTGCGTCGCCTTCCGGCGGGCAGAAGGGGATGCCGCTGATCAGCGTTCCCGTGGGGTCGACGAGCTTTGCGCCTTCGGCCGTCAGCATTCCGGCAGGCGCGCCCGCAGAGAGAAGCGTCGGCAAAATGGAAGCGATGTCCCAGCCGTAGCCGTCCGCCTTGACGAGCTGCTGGAAGGAGTCGAGCATCGTTTTATCGTAGCAAATCTTAGTGGAGTCGATCGGGAACATGCCGGAGCCGTCGCCGATGCCGATCACCTTTTCGCCCGTGAGGCGGTAGTGGATGTAGCCCGCGAGCGTGGTCAGAAACGCAACGGAGCCGACGTGGCTCTCGCGGTTGAGCATCGCCTGATACAGATGCGAAATGCTCCAGCGCTGGGGAATATTGAAGCCGAAGCGCTTGGAGAGCAGGTCTGCCGCCTGACCCGTCGTGGTGTTGCGCCAGGTGCGGAAGGGAGCAAGAAGCTTATCTTCCTTGTCAAACGCAAGATAACCGTGCATCATCGCGGAGACGCCCATCGCGCCGACGCGGGAAAGTGGCACGCCGTATGTTTTCTGCACATTGGCGGCAAGTTTTGCGTATGCGTCCTGAAGTCCCGCGAACACATCCTCCATCGAATACGTCCAGAACCCGTTCTCCAGACGGTTTTCCCAGTTGTGTCCGCCGGAAGCAAGCACTTCGTGGTTCTTGTCGATCAATACGGCTTTGATGCGCGTTGAGCCAAACTCGATGCCGAGATACGTGTCTCCGCCAGCGATTGTGGAGGCGGCAATGTTGATTTCCTGCGTCATAATATGCCTCGATTCTTGATTTGATTTTTATTTATAAAATATTTCTTGCGGTAGGTTGGTTGGTGAGTTTACCGGCTGCTTTCCTTTTCCATCAGTGTCCAGCGCAGCGTTTGCGACTGCGCGGGTTGACCCGAGATGCGATCCAGCAGCGTCTGGGCTGCGACCTTGCCGATGTTTTGCTCGCCATAGGAGAGTGAGGTGATCTTGACAGGGCTGAGTTCGCTCAGCGCGCTGTTATCAAAGCTCGCGATCGCGACATCCTGCGGCACACGGATACCGTTTGCGAGCAACAGCGGGATCAGGCGAAACGCGATCTCGTCGTTGTAGCAGACCACAGCGGAGCACTCGGCGATCTTCTTTGCGAGTTCCTCGGTGAAGAGCTCATCCCGGCTCTCGGTCGTGTACCAGAAAACGGAGCTATCCGCAATCATCTTTCCAGCGTCGCGAAGAGCCGTGATATAGCCGGAATAGCGTTCGTGTCCCTGAATATCGTCGCTTTTGAAGATACCCGCGATGGACGAGTGCCCTCTTGCAAGCAGATGCTGCACCAGTTGGTAGCCGCCGCCGAAGTTATCCGCATAGACGCTCACGGAACCCGCCAGATCCGCATAAAACCCGTTGAAGAATACGATCGGGATATTGCGCTCCATGAGCTTCTGATAAAGATCTAGGTTGGGGTTTGGCAGCGCTGTCTTGGTGCCCTCGACCAATATGCCGTCGATGGGCTTTTGCAGCAGATCATTGAGGATCGCCCGCTCGTGATAGACGCTGTTTCGCGTGGCGGAGAGAATAGCGGAGTACTGGTTTGCGGCAAACACGCTCTGCGCCTCGCGCAGGATGCCGGGGAAGATATAGTCGCTGATATAGGTTGCGATAACGGCGATGTTGCCGCTCTTTTGCTGCACGGCCTGCGGCAGCACGCGCGAGCCGCTTCCGCGCTGCTTTGCGATGAGACCTTCGTCGACCAAAACAGACAGCGCCTGCCGGATCGTCTGCCGGCTTGCGGAAAAGCGCAGCGAAAGCTGCTCTTCCGTCGGCAGCATGTGTCCCGCGGCGAGCTGGCCGGATTTGATTTCGTTTCGTAATGTGGTGGCGATCAGCTGATACTTCGGCATAGACCCTCGCAATCCTTCGTTTTCGGTGCGATAGGAAAATCATAGCGTGACGCGCAGACTGCGTCAATACAAATATAGTATAAGTTGGTTGAAGTTATTCGGATTATTGAGAGAGATCGTTTGTAGACACGGAGAGAGCAGCCTTTTCTAGTTGGATTGTATCACGCGCGAGGCGCGAATTCAATACAACTTTTGAGCAAAACACCATAAATAAATACAAATTATGAGATTTGCACGTAAAATATGTGATAAATATCGTGATAAATACGGTTTATTATATTGACAGCGGTTTTTATCGGTGTTACGCTTTGCTCAACAAGACAAAATCAATACAAATCCACGAAATCTATATGAGTTTACACAAAAATCATCATTCAATTTTGATAAGGAGTACAAGCATGGGTCTCAAGACAAAGGAAATTTGGTTTATTGTCGGTTCGCAGTTTCTCTATGGGCCGCAGGTGTTGCAGACGGTTGACGCGCGCGGCAAGGAAATGGCTGCTTTTATCGATGCACAGGAACAGATTCCCTGCCGTTTCCTCTATAAGGGAACGGTGAAGACCGCGGATGAAATCGAGCAGCTGGTCAAGGAAGCCAACT
>JBDKRF010000128.1:0-3133 GCA_039683525.1 Clostridiaceae bacterium | reverse complement strand
CTGATATGATTTCACTGATATAGTTCAAATTGCGTCCCTCCGTCTCTCACTTGTACAGTAATTTGCAACGGCCGCACTTATGCCAATAGCCGCTGCCGCCTTGATTGATTCCCTCCACCACAACGCCAACATCGCGACCTTTCGCGTGAATGACCATACCGCGCCCGAGATAAAGGCCGACATGCGTTTCGTCGTTAGCATTCGAGGTGCTGTTTCGGAACAGGAAATCACCCGCAATCAGTTCGTTACGCGCAACTGCGCTGCACAACGCCCATAGTCCATCGCAATTCTTGCGATCGTCCCAAATGCCAACCTCACGCATGAGCCATGAAAGGAAGCCCGAGCAATCATGCGCCATGAGGTCAGCGAAACCCGCCTTATACTGGCTCTCACGGAACGAAATGGCGCGCGCGAACTCGTCGTCCATCGCCTTGATCTTTGCATCGGAAAGATCGTTTAAAGCGGTTGCGCCCCAGACATAAAGATCGCCGATCCGGGTCAGCGCCAGCGCACAGATCGCTTTCGCCTTATCTGCTGACGCTGGCTTCGTGATCGGCTCCATCTCCGTAATCGTGCCGTCAATCAGAGCCGCCCACGTTTCTTTCCCAATCACTCCATCAACAGTCAGCGCAGCTTGGGCCTGGAATCGCTTTACAGCCTCCAGCGTGTCTGCTCCGAACGTTTTCCTGGTCACCGTCGTGATATGATCGCCATAGAAACCTAGTTCCAAGAGCTTCTGCTTACAAAAAAGCACGTCATCTCCGGACGTGCCTTTCTTTAAATTGCGCGTAAAATCCATATTTGTTTTCCCATAATCCTTTCGCAAATTGACGTATTATTGTTGTTCAAGCCATAAATTTTTGATAATGTAGATATGTAGGGTTGCACGATTCGAATGATTCACTCTCCCGTCATTCTGGTAACGTGTCATGCAAAATGACGGGTGCTCCGAGAGGGGCACCCTATCAATTTCAATTTCTTTAGACTTATTTCACGGACACTCTTTTTTAGTTTTTTCCGTCCAGAACGCAGAAAACCTGATATACTGAATTTATCGATTATGGAGGTGAAAAAAATGGCAACTGTCGAGCAATTGGTTAAGCAGTATGAAACCGACAAAGCCCTGCAAGCCGAAGTAGCTGCTATCGTCGCGGATGGCAAGGTATCCATGATGGAATTCCTTACGTTTGCAAAAAAACACGATGTCGCAATTTCACTCGAAGACCTTCCCAAGTATCTAGAACAGGCAAAAAAACTCGGATTCATGTAATACGCATTCATCCATAAAGCCCGGCTAACTGCCGGGCTTTATGCTGTCCTCTTCCAGAAGTAGCAGGTGATATAGGGCTGCAGGTTGTTGTGCGCCGCGCCGCTACCGTTGCTGCCAACCGAACCGGACACGGAACCTGTATGGTCATGCGATCCGCCGGAACCCGTTGTCTGGCCGCTTGTGCTGCCGCCGTTGGTCATATAATAGTACGTAGAAGCCGATCCGCTTCCAACCTTATACGAACCCGCCGATGCCAGATGGGTATGTGCACCATTTGCGTTCACCGTCACGGAGCCGCTGAACGAGTGATTATGTGACGGCAATTCCGCTGTCGCCAGCGTATGCGTGTTCGCACCACCTGTTTTCTCCACAGTGTTGAAGTTCGTATCGGAAGTATTCACGCCCACCGGCACTCTACCCGTTCCCCAACGCACCCATGTGCCCCCAAGGAACGCGCTTTCATCCGCGGAGGAAACCGTCATGCGAATGCTTCCCACCGGGAAGATCAGGTTTGCCAACCACAGAACGCTTGAAAACGTTACCGCATCATCAAACTGCACGTTATCGCGAAACCGCGCCGGCCATCCGACATCGAAGCTGTCCTCTTCGGCAACCTTACCTACTGCAAGTCCCATGCCGGTGCTGCGCACGGATAGGATGACTTCCGCCGTACTCAGGTCGGTGTACCCGTACGCTTCACCGAAATAGTCGCCGAGCGTTACTCGAATATCGTAAGTGTATTGATTTGAGAGGCTTCCGCCGATGCGATAATTGCCGTTGACCGCATACGCAGAAAGCGTGAACGTCGTATCCGTGTAATATGCCTCGCTCTTGCGCTTATACCCGATCTTGAGTACGCGAGTGTTCTTGCTGTTGACGGCTGAGATCGCGCCGATAACCGCAACCATGACGTATGCTCCTGTGTTACTGGCATTACCAGCAGCGTCGCACCGAAAGACTGAAACGGACTGCACGGATGGCGCGTCATATGCCACGACTTCGAACGTTCCTGTCAGAACAGTAATTCGTCCCCGACTGTCCGTGATCGTTGCGCGGATCGTGTTCGTTCCAGCGGTGGTCAGTTCATTCGTCGAGAAGGAGTTGCCCGAATACGTCGCGCCGTTGACCGTGGTCGAGATCGAAGAGATCGATGAGCCGTATGCACCGGAAGCGAATATGCTGACGCTCAATTTGCTCTTTCGCTGAACAAAGCAACCAAATTGTGTTTCTAGCTCCTCCTCCGCCTCAGAGAACCATATCGACCCTGTTGGCACAACAGAAGCTGGGATCGCGGCATTAATGCTTACCTGCGTTGTGCCAAGAAGAACTCCGTTTGAATAAGTATCGCAATATAGCGTCCCTGCGGAGCTCGTCGCATTCGGCGCGACGTTGGCTTCGTCCAGCGACGGCGTCCAAGAAATGCTTGTCGCCGAGGTTTGTGTTGCGATCATCGTCTCGGCACGCGAGCCAAACTTCGCCCGCAGGGTATGCAGAAACGCGCTTGACGCTGGCGTCAGCGTGATCGCCGCCGCGCTGCCAAGTGTCACGCTTGGTACATTCGGAGTTGTGATCCTTGGGATCGCCGGCAATGTAATGCTAAGCGATCCGCTGACGGAACCGATCGCCGCCGAATACGTACAGTTCGCGACGAAAGAAATCGATGTCTGCCTTGTTCCATCCGAGTTGTGGGTTACCGTGCATTCGCCATATGCTTCGCTCTCTATGCTCGCATTGTCGGTCAGGATCATCAGATATTGGTAGCCCATTGCCGTATCGTACGGTTCCTGATACTGCGTGATGTATTCGTCACGGTAAGGAATGCACGAGATCGCGAAACCTCTGCCCGTGCGATTGTAGACCACG
>JBDKRF010000127.1:0-7782 GCA_039683525.1 Clostridiaceae bacterium | reverse complement strand
CAATGAAAATTACCATTACATCTTGACCTGGTTTTGTCTTGGTAGGCATTGCCGTTTCATCAATATAGCACTTAGTATTGCTACTTAAAGAATACTGATAAGTGTTGATTATGCCTTCAGGCAAATTCAAGGTGTTAAGAACGTTCTCGCGATATAAAGGACGAAAAGCAGAATTGAAAATATATAGCATATGATCTCTCTCTTTCACCGCATGCAGTCAATCGATCCAACTAATATCTATTATCGCTTTCTAATACCTATCTGTAATATACAATAATTCTATTGGTTTTTCACTATTAATTTATGCTAACCAGATCGTTGATACAGCTTGTGAATAATAAGATATATCCCCCTCCGTAACCCCATCACACACCCACCCCCTCCCAATATGCTATACTAAAATCACTTTTATGGGAGGTAAAAACCTATGACCCACACTCCCCCTACCCCCATCACCGACTACATCCTCCAATTCCCGCCGGAGATGCAGGAAAAGCTGAATCAGATGCGCGACACGATCTTGGAGATCGTCCCCGAAGCCACGGAGAAGATCTCCTACGGCATCCCTACGTTCTTCCTCAAGGGCAACGTCGTCCACTTCGCAGGCTACAAGAGCCACATCGGCTTTTACCCCGGCGCGGACGGAATCGCGACCTTTGCGGACGAGCTAGCCGCATACAAACTCAGCAAGGGCACGGTGCAGTTTCCGCTGGATCAGCCCCTGCCGCTCGATCTGGTGCGCCGCATCACCGGCTACCGGAAAGAGCAAAACCTCGCGAAGAAAAAGTAATTTCGATATAAGAAAATCCCCGCCGAACGAACGACGGGGATTGTTTGTTTGTCTTGCGCGTTATCGCGGCTTGACCACCGCGCGCACGATGAAGAACACGACGAGCAGCCACACGGCGATGATCGGCACCGCGTAATACCACCTTTTCGGCTTGCCGTTTTGCCACATCTCCACGGCCTGCGCGCGGCACTCTTCCATCACCGCCGCCGGAATGAGCCGGACAGTGAGTGCGACCATCGCAGGCAGGATGATGAGGTCGTCGAGATACCCCAGCACGGGGATGAAGTCGGGAATCAGGTCGATCGGCGAGAGCGCATAGCCTACCGTCAGCGCCGCGAGCACCTTCGCACCCCACGGCGTCTCTTTGCGCTTGAGCGCGAGAAACACGGCGGGGATATCGGTCTTCAATTGTTTGGCGCGTTCTTTGAGCGTCAAGGTCTCTTTCTCCAAACGTCGTTTTTCTTATTATACACGCTGGTAACTCAGACGGTATAGAAAAAGACCCTTGCGGGTCTTTTTTATGCTGCTCTGTCGTTATGCCTGCGCTTCCGCTTCGGGCGCTGCTTCTACGGCAGCTGCTTCGGCTTGTGCGATATGGTTCTTCTTCCAAACCACGATGGCGATGAAGACCAGCGCAAGTGCGATCACCAGCACCGCACCCTCGATGAGCCAGTTGTTGACGCCCATGCCTTTGAGGATCACTGCGACCGCATCCACAAACAGATGCAGCAGGATTGCGAGCGGGAAGAGCCAGAACTTCTTGCCGTCCTTCGCCGCGAACCAAACGAGCACGGAGAGCGACACGTGAATCGTCACCGCAATCATGCGCTCCACGCCGCCGGCGAGGAAGATGGAGGACGGAAGCGCGGCAATCTGCAGCGCCTGCGTCGAGCCGCCGAGCGACGACGGAATGCCCGCATTGTACTGCACCGAGAAGACCAGGTTCATCACCATCGCCACGCTCAGCAGAAGAATCGCCTCGATACCGCCGTGACCCGCGCCGTACATGAGCGCGTTGGTGTCGTTACCGCGCTGCTTGCGAAGCACGGTTTTGAAGGCGACAAACCGACCGGTCTCTTCAAACAAGCCCGCCATAAACCCGCCGAAGATGCCATAGAGCCAAATGTTGCTCGAAATCGTCATCCACAGCGCGGTCTTCATCAGTAGCGAGTACGCGAGCTGTTCCAGCACGAGCGCGAAGAGCACAAACGTGACGCAACCCGTCCAGAACGGCAGGTGCTTTGCGCCCTTCTTGCGGAAGATGATGTACAGCACCACCGGAATCGCGATCCCGATGAGTGCAGATGCCGCCATCGCGAGGATGGACAGCACAGGAATTGTGTTTTGCATATAGTGTTCCCCCCTGTTAACTTTCCCTCAATGGTTTTCTAATTTGTTTACTCCGATTTGCCGTAAGTCTCCACGCACCAGCCGCGGCTATGGCACTTCGTGCAGGTCAAGAGCCGCGTCTTTGGCGTATGCTTTGCCCAGAACATTTCGCGCAACGAGGGTCGAAACCGCGCGCCGCACTCCGGGCAAATAAATAGCGTGTTTTTATAATACATCCTCGAAATCAAAATGCCAATAGCAATCACCGGCGGCCAGATGGCGACAAACGGCCACCAGATTCCGGTGGTAATCCAAAGGATAATCGTCGCCCACTGCAGACCGGACATCACCATTCCGAGTAGCAGCATCCCCAGATGCAGCTTGTTGAGTTTCTTCTTTTCTTCCATCATGCGATCCATGTCCGCAATCGATTCGATCGAAAGCATTCGCCCCGTTCGGATGGTCTCGCGCACCGTTTCCACGGCGCGATGCTGGCGCTCCAGCGCGCCCTGCTCGTCCGCAATGCGCGTCTCCTGCTCTTCTAGTAGAAGCAGCAGCACGCGCTCCGGCTTTTCACTCGCGAGTACCCCCTGTATCGAATCGAGTGAGAGCCCGAGTGTCTTGAGCGCGCAGATCATGCGCATCTTGCGAAGATCGCCCTCCGAATAGAGCCGCCTGCCGCCTTCGCTGAGGTCGGCCGGGTGCAGCAATCCCCGCGCATCGTAAAACTGCACCGTGCGCACGGTGACGCCGCAAAGCCGCGCAAGCTCTCCCGTTGTATAATCGGACATGGTTTTTTTCACCTCCGGAACGAAGTGTAGCGTATGACGTTACGTCATGAGCAAGGGGTAACGTAAGGGGATTTTTTAAAAAACGAAATTATTCGTAAATCTCCGTCCGCCCGCTGATCGTCTCCGCAAGCGAGTCCGCGATGACGCGCTTGGCGCAGGCGACGTCTTTGCGCGCGATGCAATCTAGCAGCTGGTCGTTGCGGTGCTTGAGGATGCTCACGCCGTTTCGCGTGACATACCTTCGCCAGAGCTCCTTGATCGGCGTTTTAAACGAGCAGAAGAACAGCGGCAACAGCGTATTATCGGAAAAGCCGCTGAGCATGTGGTCAAATTCATAGATCAGCTGCGCCGCTTCCTCCGCGCCCTTTGCGCGGGCAAACATCTCGCTTTGCTCGCGCAGCTCCATCAGCTGCTCCTCGGTCATCCGCGGAATCGCACTCTCCAGCGCAAACGCCATCATCACGCCGCGGATTTCGAGGATCGAGCGAATCTCCTCGCGCGGGAGCTGGCCTCCGTTGTAGCTCATGATCGAGACCAGGATATCCAGCGTACCGTTTCGGTGAAAGTCCGCAACCACCGTTCCCTGCCGTGGGGAAATCTCTAAGAATCCCCGCCGCGCCATCTCCGCGATGCCGTCGTTGACCACGGAGCGCGAAATCTGCATCTTCTGCGCAAGCTCCCGCTCGGACGGCAGCTTTTGCCCGATGGCAAGCTCGCCGGAGAGAATCATTCCCTCCAGCTCCTGTACGAAAAGTTGCTTGAGCGTCGGCGCGGTCAGTTTTTGAAACATATCGTGTGCCTCTTTTCTTCCGAAAGGTGTAAAATAAGTTCAATCTAGTGTAATCGATAACTGAAAACAAAGAAATGTAATACTAAACTGGTATTTGGTTTAACCACAGTTCTAACGAGATTATACCATGATAAAACAATATATTCTACTTAAAAAGCGCCCATTTTCAGCGGAAACATTGACCTGTGCGCCATTCAGTGTTATTGTATCGATATGTGGTTCAACCAGATGAAGGCTCATTGTTGGCAAGCACATACTGATATTTGAAGAACAAATGCAAATCTATCTTCGGAGGCATTCAAATGTATAAAGTTTACGAAATCAAGCAGCGCGTGTTTGAGAGCAACGAAAAGCTAGCGGACGCACTCCGCGCCGACCTCAAGCGGGAGAAAACCTTCCTGCTCAACCTGATGTCGAGCCCTGGAGCGGGCAAGACCACGACCCTCAAGCGCACGATTGAGGCGCTGAAAGACGAGCTCTCCATCGGCGTGATGGAGGCGGACATCGACTCCGACGTGGACGCAGCCGCCATCGAGGCGACCGGCGTGCGCGCCATCCAGCTGCACACCGGCGGCATGTGCCACCTCGACGCGGACATGACGCGGCAGGGCATCGATGAATTCAACGCCATGGATCTCGACCTCGTGATCCTCGAAAACGTTGGCAACCTCGTCTGCCCCGCGGAGTTTGACACGGGCGCGGTCAAGAACGCGATGATCCTCTCCGTGCCGGAGGGCGACGATAAGCCGCTGAAGTATCCGCTGATGTTCTCGATCTGCGACGTGCTGCTGATCAACAAGATCGACGTGCTGCCGTATTTTGACTTTGATTACGACGCTGTGGTAGAGCGCGCAAAAAAGATCAACCCGAACATCACCGTGCTGCCGATCTGCGCGCGCACAGGCGAGGGCATCGAGCCCTGGGCAAACTGGCTCCGTTCGCAGGTCAAGGCCTGGCAGCAGGACTGAGTTTTTGCCGTTTTCTTTGCACGAAGTTTATCAGGATAAAGCCTGACGACAGGAATACGTTTTTCCCACGCAGTAAATAAGGAGAGAATTTTTATGGATCGCATCACCAAGATGACCTTCCCCGAAGGATACGTCAGCCAGCACCGCGAGAACATCATGTCGCTCGCCAACATGATCGGCAGAAAGAAACCCGGCCTGAAGGCAGGCGACAAGGGCGGCTATAATTGGGACGACCCGGAATACGTCATCCTCGAAGCGGGCGTCAGCGACGACATGTGCGAAGTTGGCCTTGCTCTTGGTTCGTATACGAAAAAGAGCGCGGCGGATGTCGCCGCCATCGTCGGCAAACCTGAGGATTGGTGCCACGAGCAGCTCATGAAGTTCGCGGTCTACGGCGGATGCTTTGTCAACAGCATCAAAGGCGTAGACATGTTCTGGACGGAGACGTGGATTCCCGGCACGATGGAGATGATCATCAATAACCTCGATGTGGTGAAGCAATACCCCATCGTCGGCTACGCCATGGAAGCATACGGGCGCGTACGCGGGCCCATGAGCTCCGGCTCCTTCCCCGTCGGCGTCGGCCTCATGCGTGTGATCCCGATCCAGAGCGCCATCGACGGCGAGAGCCGCAAGGCGAGCTATGAAGAGATCTCCACCTATCTGGAGGAGAACGACATCTTCACCGTGTCCCCGTGTAGCTGCCGCACCGACCGCGAGGTCATGGGCGAGGGCTGCGGACACCTGAAAGAAGACATGTGCATCCAGATGGGCCACGCAGCGGAATACTATATCCGCACGGGCCGTGGACGCAAGATCACGCGCGAGGAAGCGTACGAAATCCTCAAGCGCGCAGAAGAAAACGGACTCATGCACGAGATTCCGAATACGGACGGAAGCGGAAAAACGCACGCGATCTGCAACTGCTGCGGATGCGGGTGCCTGTCCCTTCGCACCGCCGCGATGTTTAAAAACGTCGATATGGTGCGCTCCAACTACGTCTCCGAGGTCGATGCCACAAAGTGCGTCGCCTGCGGGCAGTGCGTGGAAAACTGCCCCGTCAACGCGCTGAAGCTGGGTCAGAAGCTCTGCTCCAAGACGCCGGTCGTCTCGGACATCAATACGACCATCACCCCGCGCGACGAGGACTGGGCCGAGGATAAATGGAACACCGAGTACCGGTTTAACCGCGAAGACGTGGTCGAAAGCGGCACCTCACCCTGCAAGACCAACTGCCCGGCACACATCTCCGTGCAGGGCTACCTCAAACTCGCGGCGCAGGGAAAATACCGTGAGGCGCTGGAGCTCATCAAGGTCGAAAACCCGTTCCCCGCCGTCTGCGGACGCATCTGCAACCGCCGCTGCGAGGACGCCTGCATGCGCGGCGAAATCGACGCGCCCATCGCCATCGACGAGGTCAAGAAGTTCGTCGCGGCGCAGGAGCTGACCGAAGAAGGGCGCTTCCTCCCGAAGAAACGCCACGATTATTCCGACAAGAAGATCGCGATTATCGGTTCCGGCCCCGCGGGCCTGAGCTGCGCGTATTATCTCGCGCTGGACGGCTACACCGTCACCGTGTTTGAAAAAGAGCAGCAATTGGGCGGTATGCTGACGTTGGGCGTACCGGCTTTCCGTCTCGAAAAGGACGTCATCAACGCCGAGATCGATATTCTCCGCGCGCTGGGCGTCGCGTTCCAAACCGGCGTGGAAGTCGGCAAGGATGTCTCTCTCGACGCGCTCCGCAAGCAGGGCTATGACGCGTTCTACGTCGCCATCGGCGCGCAGGGCGGGCGCAAGCTCGGCGTGGACGGCGAAGATGTGGAGAACGTGCTCTCCGGCATCGAGTTCCTCCGCCGCGTGAACGCGGGCGAAAAGATGCAGCTCTCCGGCAAGACCGTCGTCATCGGCGGCGGCAACGTCGCGGTGGATGTCGCGCGCACCGCTGTCCGCACGGGCTCGACTGAGACCGCGATGTACTGCCTCGAATCCCGCAAGGAGATGCCCGCCTCGGAAGAAGAGATCGAAGAGGCGATGGAAGAACACATCAGCGTCAACAACAGCTGGGGTCCCAAGCGCATTCTCAGCGAAAACGACAAGGTCACGGGCGTGGAGTTCATGCGCTGCACGCGCGTGTTTGACGAAACCGGCCGCTTCTCGCCGCTATATGATGAAAACGATACGATCACGGTTCCTGCAGATGCCGTGCTCGTCACGATCGGCCAAAGCATCCTCTGGGGCGACCTGCTCGCGGGTACCTCCGCCGTCACCAACCGCAACGGCACCCTGCAGGCGGACGGATTTACGTATCAGACCGCGCAGAAGGACGTCTTCTCCGGCGGCGACTGCTGCACAGGGCCGAAGTTTGCCATCGACGCCATTGCGGCGGGCAAACAGGCGGCGATCTCCATCCACCGCTTTGTGCATCCGGGTCAGTCGTTGACCATCGGTCGCGACCGCAGGGAGTATAAGGAGCTCGACAAGAAGAACGCCATCGTCGAGACCTACGACAACACCCCGCGCCAGAAGCCGAAAACGCTGGACAGCAAAACGCCCGCGGAGAAGACCTTCCGGGATTTAAGGGGCACCTTTACTGAAGCGCAGGTCAAGGCGGAGACGGCGCGCTGCCTCGGCTGCGGCGTGACGTTGGTCGACCAGTATATGTGCGTCGGCTGCGGACAGTGCACCACGAAGTGCAAGTTTGACGCGATCCACCTCGTGCGCCGTTACGACGGCGCGGGCGTGGAGTTTACGGAGATGAAGCCCGTGGTCATCAAGCAGATCCTCAAGCGCAAGGGCAAGATCGCAATCAAGAAGGTCAAGCGCGCCCTCGGCGTGGTGAAATAACACATGCACGAGCTCGGGATCGTATTTGAAATTCAAAAGCGCGTGACCGCCGTTGCGGAAGAGAACGGCCTGGCTTTGAGCGACATCGCGCAGGTGGTGGTGGAGGTCGGCGAGGCCTCCACCATCGTCCCGCGTTACCTCAAGGAGTGCTGGCCCGCGGCAACGGACGGAACCGAGATGCAGGACGCGGAGCTGGTGGTGGAACTTCTCGTGGCCACCGTGCGCTGCAAGAAATGCGGCACCGTCTACGAGTACCTCAAGAACAACAAA
>JBDKRF010000126.1:0-3408 GCA_039683525.1 Clostridiaceae bacterium | reverse complement strand
CATTGCGGACGATCCCGCGCTGGGCGTCAAGGCCGCGAAGCACTACCGCTTCATGATCATCCTCTGCCCGTCCGGCCCGTACTATGCGGCAAACCGCGGCAAGCTCTCCACCACGCGCATCTTCGTGGAGGACGAATACATCCGCGCGGCGCACGGCGGCACGGGCTATGCCAAGGTCGGCGGAAACTACGCGGGCAGCCTCCGCGCCTCGCAAAAGGCGTATGAGTGCGACTGCAACGATGTACTCTGGCTCGATGCAAACGAACATAAGTACGTCGAGGAGGTCGGCTCCTCCAACGCGTTCTTCGTCATCGGCGACGAGGTGGTGACGGCTCCCCTTGCGGGAACCATCCTGCCCGGCATTACGCGCGACAGCGTGCTCACGCTCCTGCGCGAGTGGGGCATTGCCGCCAACGAGCGCAAGATCAGCATCGACGAAGTGACCATGGCCGCCAAGGAAGGCGCGCTCAAGGAAGCCTTTGCCAGCGGAACAGCGGCTGTCATTTCGCCGATGGGCGCGCTGCGGTACCTTGGCGAGGAATACGTGATCAACAACCGCGAGGTTGGCGTGCTCTCGCAGAAGATCTACGACACGATCACCGGCATCCAAACCGGAAAACTGCCCGATACGCGCGGCTGGACACAAGAGGTCAAATAAAGAATCACAGGATGTTCAAAAGCATATAGCCGGTATAACAAAACACATCTTGTGTTTTTGTACGGCAAGCATATAATACAGTCTTGTTCCGGCACGTTGCCTCGCAGTTTGGTGTGAAATATCACGAACGCGCGGTGAGCGTGCCGGATCGTTTTTTTGGTCGAAATCGCCTTCCAATCGCTCCTGTCACGCCGTGGTTGTTCCACGTGCATCAACTCTCGCAAAATCCGCGCAATCATACGGAAAATCAGTCGAAAACTGGTTGTATAAATGGACATACCACGATTTATATGTGATGTATAAGCAACAAAAAATCAATATAATGTTTGATTACTATCGGGCAATCGAAACGCCAGTATCGATTTATTACCTGCGCTCTTGACAGCGGGATTTTCTGGCGCGATACTAGCGGTATCGGGCGGAAATTGTGGGGAAACAACCCGCCGGAAGCGCCGCGCTGGAGCGAAAAACGCGGCGGAAAGCTTGAGTTCGGTTTCGCCGCACCGGAAAGCGGCGCTACGGGAAAGGGAGTTATGTTTACTTTTGCTCAGGGCGTACCCGCGCTGACCGTTTGGGCAATCTGGCTTGCGGTGTTTGCCGGGCTGTTTGTGTTCAACGAGATCGCGCGCCGCTGGAAATGGGCTGGATTCGTCAGCTTTATCGTGCTGCCGATCACGCTCTCCGTCATTTGGTTCACCGTGATGAAGGACAAGACCTACACCGACTGGTTCCACCTGATGAAGGTCTACTCCGCGACCATCGGCTGCATCGGTTTCTGGCTCATTCGCCATCTACAGAAGAAGGACAAGCTCACGGGCGAGGTCAAGTGGCGTCTGGCCGACATGAAGTGGGCTCTGATCTTTCCGCCGCTGATCCTCGCGGTCAACATCCTCGAGGCGTGCGTGCGCGACTTTCAGGTGGGCGCGATGTATTGGCTCGCCAACTCCGGCCCGATCGAGGGCGAAGTCACCGGCGTGCTGGGTGGGCCCTGGAACATCATGAACGGCCTCGCGGGACTCATCAACATCATCACCATCACGGGTTGGTTCGGCATCGTGATTCGCAAGAAGACGAAGCTAGACGGCAGCCGCGACATGCTCTGGCCGGATATGCTCTGGTTCTGGATCATCGCGTATGACCTGTGGAACTTCACCTATACCTATAACTGCATCCCGACGCACTCGTTTTATGCGGGGCTTGCGCTGCTGGTGGCGCCGACGCTTTGCGCGTTTACGCTTGGCAAGGGCGCGTGGCTACAGCACCGCGCGCAGACGCTGGCGATTTGGTGCATGTTTGCCCAGACGTTCCCGTTGTTTCAGGATAGCGGCGTCCAGATGGTGCAGAGCACCTATAACCCCGTGATCTACACCGTGCTCGGCGCGCTGGCGCTGGCGGTCAACGTGGCTGTGCTCGTGTACATGATCTACAAGGCGGTCAAGACGAAGCGCAATCCCTACAAGGCAGAGCTTTATACCGACCTTGCGGAGTACAAAGCGGTCAAGGCGCTGGCGGAACAATAAAATAGCGAGAAATAGCAGAAAAACAGCCTCTTCCGAGTGATCGGGAGGGGCTGTTTGCGTGACAAGTTGCATTAAACTCTACAAAAATCAACAATTACTATTATCACGGGACAATATCTGATCATATTTCATGTTGAGTGTAGTTATATCATTTTGAACTCGTAGCATGTTACGCTTAGTATTCTCATACTGAGTTCTAATATCATCAGGCATTGTTTCGAATGGATATTTTTCATCTAGATTGTTTAACGTTCTTTGCATTCTACTGACCTTCGCTTGCTTCTTTAAGATGCTAAAAGCAAGTTTGTCAACAGGCGAAAAATTCTGTTTTTTATTTCTTTCTAGATAGAAAGTAATTCTACTTACTTCATCAATCACGCTTTGGTTAACATCACGCTTATAACTCGTTTTATATATCTCCAAGAATTGATTCATAGTGTACATATGAAACTGCTTCCCGGTTTTTTCTACAAACTCCTTTCTGAGTTCAACTCTTGGCCCGATTGTCTCACCATGTGCGATTTGCCACCAGTCTTCTTTAAGGTCATTTGTTACTAAAACTAAATTGGTTTTATTCTCTTTTGCATAGTCAATGATTTGCTGCCAAGTAAAGAAATCCCCATAAGCATTATTGTCGTCAGCATCAGAATTCTTCTTTTTCTGATCAGCATAACCAGGAGGGACTTTTCTCGCAAATCTCTTTTCACCTTCAGCTTTCAGAGTAGAAATCACAGCCGCATCGAATGGTGCACCAGTCTTCTTTTCGAACAACACGAGCAATTTTCTTAAAATGTCATCGTTTGACGGTGAAACAACTCGTATATTCTCTTTTTTCGACTCAGCGATCCAAGCATCTATTGAAGCACAGAGACTTTTTATTGCTGGATCGCCGTCTGTTGCATTTGATAAACTCAGTGCCTTTTTTAGGAATGCTAACTTGTCGTTCTCAATAGAATCGTATTTCTTTCGTACTTCTATAATTACCTCGCATCTGTTTTTCATAAACTCAAATGCAACTTGATAAGGCAACCATATCCTATCAGAAAGCTCTGTAAAAGCACTTAAAAGTCTATCGCTTGTATTGCGTGAATACCTATATAAGTTCAATAAAACATTGGCGTCAAAAATAAACACGCAATCGCTCCATAGTGTATCTTTCTCTTCATTAGTTAATCCGATATACTCCCAAATTGCATTTTTCATAAAGCACTCCAAACGTTATTTTCAGTA
>JBDKRF010000125.1:0-2595 GCA_039683525.1 Clostridiaceae bacterium | reverse complement strand
GATAAGCAAGTCGCAATCGACCGGCAGAACTTTGAGATTTCTCCAAAACTGCCAAAGGAGAGCCATCGATACGCAGCAAAATTGCAGCTCGCTTATGAAGATTTTTGCGCGAAGTATCAGTATGATGGTTTCTCCGCTAACTTCAATGTGTACCGTGAAGACGGGCGTATCGATCAGCTGCCCATCCTCGGCGCAAGCAACATGCTGGCAAAAGGCTACGGGTACTCAGCCGAAGGCGATGTGCATATTTTACTGTGCACGCTGATCGGCCACATTATATCGAAAGATCCGCACTTCACGGAGATGTATTCTCTCGATTTCAAAAGAGACGCTACGATGCTGAGCCACATGGGTGAAGGGAACTGGAAAATTGCGCGCAAGGATAGACCGATCAAGCTGATTGATCGTGAGCTGGATATTGGGGATCGAAGCAATCCGCCCACACCAATTTTCAGCGGCGAGCCCGGCGAAGCAACGCTGATCTCGTTGGTCGCGGTTGAAGGAGAAAAGTACCGTCTGGTCGTTTCCGTTGGAGAGGTTCTGGATACGGATGAACTACCCGATATGGTTATGAATTTCACTTTCTTTAGGCCATACACGGGTGTCAAACAAGCGATGAGCGATTGGCTGCGCTACGGAGGAACACACCACCAAGTTTTATTCCTAGGGGATGTCTCGCGAAAATTCGAGAGACTTTGTGAAATTCTTGAAATTGAGTATGTTCTGGTTTAGTTCATATCAGACGGAATGTTAGAACATATTTCACATGCGCAATCATAGCGATCTGAATGAGAGGTGTGAGAAGAATGAGTATTATAGGGATAAATCATGTGACGATAAACGTCAAGAATATCAAAGCCTCGAAAGAATTTTATAACGGAATCCTTGGCTTCGAATTCCTTGAAATTGTCGATATGGGCGATCATAAACTGACCTACTTTCAGATTCCGGGCGGCGCTAGATTAGAATTGATTACTTACGATGAAAACATCGAGATCACGACAAAATCGACAAACGGGGGAATATACCGCCATGTTGCTTTTGAAGCGACCGATATCAAAGTGATCGAAGAAAAAATGCGCCATGCAGGTATCGAAATCACGCTGCCCATCACAAAGTTCGAGAATTTGGGTTGTTACGTGTTGATCGTTAACGATCCAAATGGTGTTGAAGTGGAGTTCATGCAAAAACTTTGAATCGATGCTTCATTTGGCACAGAAAACTTGCACATGTTACAGCGACGGATCAAGCATTCACTGATGAAGGCGCTTGAGCAAACAATTTCAAAGGGCGATTCTTAATCGCCACGGAATCCGACGGCTTTAGATCAAGAACAGCCGGGCGTTGAAGAGCGAGAACAACAATTACAAAGGAGTAGATTATGAAACAAGCATTGGGCATGGTCGAAACCAAAGGCCTGGTCGGGGCGATTGAGGCGGCAGACGCCATGGTAAAGGCGGCAAATGTCACGCTGGTTGGAAAAGAGAAGATTGGTAGCGGACTCGTTACCGTTATGGTTCGGGGAGACGTCGGCGCCGTGAAAGCCGCTGTGGAAGCGGGAGCCTCCGCTGCAAAGCGCGTGGGCGAAGTCGTTTCGATTCACGTTATTCCGAGCCCGCATGACGACGTGGAGAAAATCCTGCCGTAACGGAGAATGTCAGATAGGAGTTAAAAATGGACATAAACGAAATCATCAAAACGATTACCGAGCAGGTTATAGCAGAGATCAACAAAAGCGGCAGCGCGACTGCGCCGGAAGGCAAGACGAACTATGCCAGATATATCGATCATACGCTGCTGAAACCGGAAGCGACGGAAGCGAAGGTCAAGAAGGTATGCGACGAAGCGAAGCAATATAATTTCGCAAGCGTCTGTGTAAATCCGTCTTTTATCGAGTTTGTCGCAAAGGAACTCAAAGGCAGCCCGGTCAACCCCTGCGTTGTCGTCGGGTTCCCGCTCGGCGCGACCATGCCCGCGGTGAAGGCGTTTGAAACGAACGAAGTCATCGAAAAAGGCGCAAAAGAGGTCGACATGGTGCTCAACATCGGCGCCGCAAAGTCCGGCAACTGGGCTCTCGTGGAAGAGGATATTAAGGCTGTGGTGCATGCGTCCCGCGGGCGCGCGTTGGTCAAGGTGATCCTTGAGACCTGCTTACTCACGGATGAGGAAAAGGTGAAGGCATGCACGATCTGCAAGCTCGCCGGAGCGGACTTCGTGAAGACATCTACGGGTTTCTCCACGGGCGGAGCGACGGTAGAGGACGTGAAGCTGATGCGCGCGACGGTCGGCCCGCAGATGGGCGTGAAAGCATCCGGCGCGGTGCGCGACTATGAAACCGCGAAGAAGATGGTCGAGGCCGGTGCAACCCGCCTTGGCACGAGTTCCGGCGTAGACATCGTATCGGGCAAAACCGAGAATCACGAGTGCGTGAACTGCGGCAAGTGTACTGTGAACTGCCCGACGGGCAACATCTCGGTGAACAAAGGCGTATATTAATTAAACTAAAGGAGAAAAGCACATGCAGGAAGCATTGGGAATGGTTGAAACAAAAGGACTCGTCGGCGCAATCGAAGCGGCCGACGCGATGTTTAAGGC
>JBDKRF010000124.1:0-8210 GCA_039683525.1 Clostridiaceae bacterium | reverse complement strand
CATTGCGGGAATGATTCTGTTCGCGTGGATCGGAGGGCTGCTACGGCAGCGCGGCGGTGCGGGAGATCTGCTGATACTGGTATTTCTCGTCTGGGCGCTTGCGCATCTCTTCAGCGACCGGCAGGCGATCACCCGCGCTCTGGGTGTGCCGCTACTGATGATCTTCGCGGCCTACGGCGTGTTTGCCATCGTGGGCACCGAGCCGAGACCGAAAGAACACGGTAAATACGCGTCCTGCGTCAACCGCGGCGCACTCAACTTTGGCGATATTCCGCCGACCGAGACGCAGATGGAACAGAGAAGCGCGTTTCATCCGCAGACGGGCGGCTCAGCGCTCTCCGCGAAAAAGAATAGCTTATATGGCGCGATGGAAGCAGATCTCGCGCATCAGAAACAGCAAAACGACTAGACTTCGAGGGGGTATCAAACCGTGAGCGAATCCTATCAGGACATCAACGCAAAGACCATCGACCGTTGGGTCGAAAACGACTGGGAATGGGGCAGACCGATTACGCACGAGCAGTTTCTCGCGGCAAAATCGGGGGATTGGAGCATCGTGCTTACACCGACGAAGTCCGTTCCGGCTGATTGGTTTCCCGACCTCAAGGGACGAAAACTTTTAGGCCTTGCCTGCGGCGGCGGTCAGCAGATGCCGCTGTTTGCGGCGGCGGGAGCTAAATGCACCGTGCTGGATTATTCCGAGCGGCAGCTGGAAAGCGAGCGCATGGTTTCCCAGCGCGAAGGGTATGAAATCGAAATCGTGCGCGCGGATATGTCGAAAGCTCTGCCGTTTGCAGATGAGAGCTTTGACGTGATCGTGCATCCGGTCTCGAACAGCTATATCCGCGAGGTGGAGCCGCTCTGGCGTGAATGCTTCCGCATCCTCAAGCCCGGCGGTGTTCTGCTTGCGGGACTCGACAACGGCATCAACTATCTCTTTGACGACGAGGAGACGATGCTGACGCACAGCCTGCCGTTTGACCCGGTGAGCGATCCCGCTCTGATGGAGGAGCTGCAAGCGACCGACTCCGGCGTACAGTTTTCCCATACGTTTGAGGAACAGGTCGGCGGCCAACTCAAGGCGGGGCTTGTGCTGACGCACCTGTTTGAGGACTACAACAGCGAGGGTAGGCTGTGCGAGTTACATATTCCAACATTTCTCGCCACCCGCGCGGTGAAACCGAAGGTTTGACTTAATTCCAATTACACAGATGAAAATAGAGCCGTCGGTTATCCGGCGGTTTTTTTGCGCAGATTTGATTCGTTGAGCAGATGATAGCCGTCCGCTCGCTTCTCTACGAGACCCTCTTCACAGAGCGCCTTGAGCGAGCGTAACAGGTGGCGGTAACTGACCCCAAGCTGCTCCGCAACGTCAATCAACCGCTCGGAGAATACGCCGTTTTGCGCGGTTTGCAGCAGATATTCGCAGAGCCGCGCCTCAAACGGACGCAGGATGATCTCGGTGGTGCTCGAGACGCTGTCGTGCAGCTTGATGGCGAGGCCTTTTGCCGCGCGTAGCACGAAAGGCAAATGCGATAATAGCTTTGGCGCATAGACCGCCAACGGAAGCCCGATGCAGACGACAGGTGACACCGCTTGCACGGAGGAGATCGCCTCGCGGCGACCCATCAGCAGTTCGATATCCCCCATGATGCCCTCGGAGATGTAGTAGCACAAAAGCAGGTTTCTGCCGCTTTCGTCGCTCATGCAGACCTTCGCTTTTCCAGAAAGCATAATATAGAGGTAGGAGATCTCCTGCTCCGCGTGCAGCATCCACTCGCAGCGGTCATAGCGCAACAGCACCGCAGCGGCTGGATCGATCCAGTCCAGCCCGTATTCTGCAAGAGACGCTTTATAGAGCGCGGGTAGCATTTGCTTTTGCAAGAGGATTCCTCACAATCCATTGTTTTGTCTTTAGTGTGACATATGTCATATGCGGCGTCAAGTTCCGGCACTATACTCAAGGTGTCAATCATCGCGGCGGGCAGATTTTTCAGCGCTTCGCCAAGGCGAAACTTGACACGGAGAACCCAGTATGTACTATATTATCTCATTGCTCATCGGCGTTCTCGTCGCCGTGATGATCGCCGCCAACGGCGGACTCACCACGGTCTATGGCATGTATGCCGCGACGGTGATCATCCATATCGTAGGCCTCATCCTCATCGGCGGGATTATTCTTGCGCGCCGTGAAAAACCGTTTGCCAAGCGAATGCCGTGGTATCTCTACATCGGCGGGGTGCTGGGGGTCGCGACGACCGCGAGTGTGAACTTTGCCTTTGGCAAGATCAGCCTCTCGGCGATTCTCGCGCTCGGACTCTTTGGTCAGAGCATCGCTGGCGCGTTGGTGGATCAGTTTGGATTGCTTGGCATGCGGAAGCATCCGTTTCGTGCCTATCAGATTCCTGGCATTCTGTTGGTACTGGGCGGCATCGGCTGGATGATGGACGGCAACTTCACGTTTTGGCCTGTGTTGGCCGTGTTTCTCTCCGGCGTACTGCTCGTCATCTCGCGCTCCTATAATTCGCGCCTCGCGGAGAAAACGAGTGTGTTCGTCAGCACGTTTTACAACTACGTCTGCGGACTACTTGCAGCGATCCCCGTATTTTTACTGCTGGGCAGCCATGAGCCAATCTGGGCGGGATTCGCGTTCACGCCAAACTGGTGGGCATACCTCGGCGGCGCAATCGGCGTTGCGACCGTTTGGCTGAGCAACGTCGTGGTCGTCAAGATTCCGCAACTGTATATTACGCTTTTGATGTTTGTTGGCCAGGTGTTTACGGGCGTTTTACTGGATGCGCTGCTCGACGGCGCGTTTTCCACCGCGAATCTCATCGGCGGTGCGCTGGTTGCATTGGGCCTTGCGCTGAATCTGCTGTTTGAGCGGCGCGCCTCCCGGCGGCTCACGGCGGAGATCAACGCGGGCGAGTAAGCAACCCCCGCACAGAAAAAACCGGCGCGCCTGTACCAGCGCGTCGGTTTTTGATTACTCACTGTTGACTACAGGATCACGTTGGCCTGTACGAAAAAGGCGTTTTTACGCTGGTGCTAGGATCGATTCAACTTTGCACCGATCTCATCCATATCGAGTTTTTTCAGATCGTTGAGAACGGTTGTGATGATGGGATACTGCGTCAATTCGTCGAAGCGAATCCATGCGTAAGCCTCGTGTTCATCGGATAATCGTACCGCATCCGTTGCGGCTTTACATAAAAACGTAACGCCTATGATCTGCGTGTCTTCACCACGGAAAAAGTTCCACGTTTGAAGCGGGCAGAGGAGCTTTGCAAAAAGCCCGGTTTCCTCCATCAGCTCTCTTGCGAGCGCCTCTTCGGGGGATTCGCCGAATTCCAATCTACCGCCGGGAAATTCCCAAAGGTGGTGCTCGCCTCTGGCTGCGTCGGAGCGCTGGACGATCAAAAACGCATCGTTGTAGAACACGAGCGCTTTGACAGCAAAAAATAACTTGCGATCCATGGTCGTTTCCCGATCTGCGCTATCTGCTAATTCGAGTTTACGAATCAATACCCCGCTAAGATATCGCCAATGTGGTTTTTGAGGTATTTATCCTTCGTGTAGACGAAGTTTTGCGAGACGATGTAGGTGTTTCCGTCGTCCCAGAGGATCGTCTCTGTCTTGTCCAGCGGGTTCGCGCGTCCCGTGACCGTCGTGGCGCGGTTGTGGATGCGGTTCGCCAGCAGGATCATGAACTGATTCTTCTCCGGATCGACGGAGAAATGGTTGCCCGTAAAGCCGTTGAGCGCGATCGTCCGCGGGCCGAAATACGCGGGCACCTCGCTGAAGGTTTGATCCGGCTGCTTGGAGTAGCAAAGATACCCCATATACTGCGAGTCGGTTCCGTCCGGCAATTTGCCGCCCGTGCGGTTGACGCCGATCTCCAGCAGAGTCTTGCGGCTGACGAGTGCGCCGCCGAGCAGACCACGCGCGAGCCGGGTCATGTCGTCCAAGCTCGCAAAGACGCCCGCGTGTCCGTGGGGTGCAGTGCTTGCGGTGTTGAGCAACCGCGCCTTGGGGTCGTGTACCGTGCCCGGTGGGCAGGTGGTGTCGAGCCAGAATGTGCCGTTTACGATTCGCCGCTCGTAGTTGCAGTCCACGGTTTGCTTTAGCAATTCCAGCGGCACTTTGGCAAATGTGCGCGTCATGCCAAGCGGACGCACGATGTTCTCCCGCAGATAATCCCAAAAGAGCGTGTCGGATGCGGTCTCCACGATGTACTTGAGCACCATGGAGCCCATGTCGGTATAGTATTTTCGCGTAGCGGGCGGGCCCGGGCGGATGTCAAACAGCAGCGCCTCCGCCTCTTCGGCAGACGGCACCGCGTCCATGCGTGCGGTGGTTTGTAGCTGCGCGCGAAAACACAAGAGGTCTTCGATGGTAACATTCTGAATGTGCGGAAAACGCCGGTCGACGCTAGCGACCGTTTGATCGAGCCGGAGCTTGCCGCGCTCCATCAATTGCAGCACCGCGATGCAGGTAAAGAGCTTGGTCACCGACGCAAGGTCGAAGACGGAATCCGTCTGAAGCGGAGCGGAATCCGGCACGAACGCGCCGTTTTCGAGACGCACCTCGCGCAGGTTACCGCGGCAGAACGCCTCGCCCTGCGTGCGGTCGCCATAGGAAACCGCGATGCCGCTGATGATCTTCCGCTCGTCCACCAGATGGGAGATGCCGGCTTCCAGTCGCTGTCTCGGGTCAGTTGTCATGCGTGTTTGTTTACTCCTGCGTGTTCTGTTGGGTGACAGCGCCCAGAGGAAACGCTGCGTTCTTCTTCTGCCAGTTCTTCGCAAACGCCTTTTTCACAGGGGCCTGTTCAAACGTTGCCGGATCGTATTTCGCATAAAGCGCGGCTTCCTCGTCGATCGCGCGAAGGAGCAGCTCGTCCATGCTCGCGCTGTCCGCGGAAACCTCCGAAATCCAGCGTTGCTCCAGTGCGTTCCGCTCGGCGTAAAACGCGGCGGGAACCACCTTGCCGATGAGTGCGCGGCGGTAACGCTCTTGCTCCCGCCAGTAGCGCGCGCCCGTCTCGTCGCCGGGCAGTATGACGGGCAGCCGCGCGGGGTTGCCGAAGCGGTAAGGCTTGTAGAGCGAGACGCACGGCGTCGAGGTGCCGGTGAGAAACACGGTCGGCGCGCTTCCATCGAGGTGGATGACCATGCTCGCGGTCGTGTGGTCGCCCACCATGCCGCCGAAGTGCATGCAGCAACTCGAAACGGATCCGTCCGCAAACGGGTTTGAGACGGTTGTGTCGTGGCCTCTCAGCGCGCGCATCAAGTCTTGCTCCACGTTCGCGGTGGGAAGAGCGCAGGCGCTTGCGGCCTTTCGCTGTTTGCTGCCCGAAAAGTAGCTGTAGAGCGGGTCGGAATACGTTTTGGCAAAGTCGCAGACTCCGCCGCCGTAGCGCTCGCCGTCCGCGCCGATGCTCAGGCGGTTGCTGATCGAGGCGCGGGGATAGCTCTTCACCACCCAGTTTTTGCGGCAGGTTTCCAGTACGAAGAGCTTGTCCTTGTCCATGATGAGAAACGCGTTGTCGTAATAAAACGTATGGTCAAAGCCGCAGTTGCCGCCCTGACCGTAGGTCTCCAGCAGCTCGATGATCACGTTGACCGCGCGCTCCGCGCTCTCCGCGCGTTCCAACCCCAAGCGCAGCAGGTCCATCCCCGTCAGCGAAGGCGTACCGTATTTTCCCTTGGTAAACACTGCCTCGTTGCCGATGGCGACGCCCGCCTCGTTGACGCCGATCTCCGCACCCCACATCCAGACCGGGCGCGATAGCAGCACACTCAGCGTCTCCCTCGCCTGCGGGATGAGCCGGTAGGTGCAGGCGACCTCGCCGCCGTCATAGACGCGCGCGGGGTAAAGCTCCGTGACCTGCGCCTCGTTGGGGCTGCGGTCGCTGTTCTTGCCAAAGAGTGCGTAGGAACCGCGTAAAACGCCAAGCGTATCGCACATGGTTGAACACCTCCTGTTGTTTCGTTTCAAATGATGTTCAGTAAAAATTCTCGCGCGGGAGAAGTATTTGTATTGTATTTAGTATAGCATTGGTGCGATCGGATTCGGTACTGATTTTATGATAAAAAAGCGGCTTCCGTTGCGGGAAGCCGTAAAAAATAGAATCGATAGTTGACCGGAAACAGAGCCGCGGCGTCGTAAAAAAGAGAATCGATTATAACTTCCAGCGATATCCGCAGTTTTGGCAAACCGCTTCGGTGTGTGTTTTGGAAACCACCTTTGTTTTCTTGGAGAACAGCGCAAAGATCAGCTTCGGCAGCGTGAAAAATACCCATGCGATGATCTCCCACCACCAACCGATGAGGAGCCAATACCAGAACCCCTTTTTCCGCTTCTCCGTGGTGATGGTGACGGCTTGAATGTTGACGTTTTCCGATTTACACCTGGGGCACTTCATATGGAAACCCTCTCTTCTTAGGATGGATAGCGTACTGAGACGATGCCGGAGTGATTTCATATCCTGACGAATGGAATGCGTTGAGTCATTGTACTGTTTTTTGCAAGACCCGTCAATTGAAAAAGTGCCTGACAAAAGGATTTTTTCGATATCACTTTGCCTTGTGCGTACCCCGCATATCCCCTCGAAAGGTTGTAGCAACCCCTCAGGTATGGTACAATACCTTGCGGAAAGAACGGGAGGCGGCATATGGACTTTGACCCTTTGGCAATCCGTAATCTGCTCATCTGGGTTGCGCTGGCGCTTGCGAGCACAATTTTGCTTGGTGGTGTGCCGAGCTGGATTCGCAGCGCGGCAAAACGGGCAGACCCTTCCGCGGCAGCTGCGGTCTTCGCGCTGCTGCTGACATTTGCCTGCGCCGGACTTGTGTATCTTTCGGGCGGATTTGCGCGTTTGCTGACACTGAGCGCCATGCAGCTTGTGTGGATCGGTGTTTGCGCCTTTCTCTCCGCGCTTGCGTGGCTGAGCCTCTTTACCGCTCTCACGGGCGGCAAGGTGAGCAAGGTGATGCCCGTCTATCTGATTTCCTCGTTGATCACGCTCGCCGTGTCCCATTTTCTCTTTGGCGCACCGATGGGGCTCTGGAAAATCTGCTGCATGATCTTAATCCTGCTTGGCGTCGTGTTTATTGAGAGTAGCACGCAGCAGATTCAGGGTCAGCTGTGGTTCATCTACGCGCTGATTGCCGTGCTTGCGACGGCGGGTTCTCAGCTCCTGCGCCGCGGGATGCTGGGTGAGGCGTTTGATGCGCAGGTGTTCGAGTTCTGGCGCGCGGCGTTTGCGGCCGTATTCCTCTGGATCTTCGTGTTTCTGCGGAAAAAACAGCAGACGTTGAAAGACTTTACGCCTCGCGCATGGTCCGGCGTGCTCTTTGCCGCGGTGTTTCTCGCGGGCGGCTATGCCGTAACGTATCTTGCCTCCCTGCGTGGAGACATGAGTCAGCTTGCTCCCATCGGAATCCTCACGAGCGTGTTTGTGATGCTATTTGCGCGCATCTTTCAGAAAGAGAAACAGCCCGGCGCTGCGGTGTTTGGCACCCTACTGGTTATTTTGGGACAGTTTGGGATATTGATGGGATTATAAAGATTTTTTACGCCTTCGGCGTGGGATAGTTTCCGAGTAATTTGTAGATTTCGTTTGCAGCGAACAAGAAAGAGTAAAGGAACAACCATGGTAAAACTCTGCGTATTCGACCTTGACGGGACGCTCGTCAACACCCTGCATGACCTCACCAACAGCCTCAATTACGCGCTTGCGGCGTGCGGTTTTCCCGCGCTGTCCGAGTCCCGCGTTGCCGCCATCGTGGGTCACAGCGTCAATTCTATGTGTGAACACGCCGTGCCGCCGGAAGCAAAAGATCAGGCGGGCAAGGTGCTGGAGCTTTATACGGCGCATTATAAAGAACACAATCTCGACCGCTCGCATCCGTACGACGGCATGATCGAGGCGGTAGAGGCGATCAAAGCCGCTGGCGTCACCGTCGCCATCGCCTCCAACAAGCCGCATGCCGACACCGTAAAGGTGATTGAGACGCTGTATCCCAAGGATTTGTTTTCAATGGTGCTCGGGCGGATGGACAAGTTTGCCATCAAGCCCGCGCCGGACGCGCTGCGCTTTATCATGAATTTCTTCGGGGTCACGCCGGAGGAATCCGTCTACGTCGGGGATTCGGATGTCGACGTGCTGTTTGCGCACAATGCGGGCATGCGCTGCGTCTCCGTCA
>JBDKRF010000123.1:0-4999 GCA_039683525.1 Clostridiaceae bacterium | reverse complement strand
TCACATCAGTCCGCTTCCGGCTTGATTTCCTCCGTCTCCTCGTGCTGCGACGGGGTTTGCAGGCTCTTGAGCATGTCGAGCGCTTTTGCTCCAAATTCCACCGAATTCTCCGTGTATGAGCTGAGCGCGCGGAAGATTTCACCGCGCACCGCGTCCGAAAGCTTCACGCGATCCATGTCCGCATCGTCCATCATGAGCATGCGGCGCATGCCTTCCAGCGTGGTCTTGCTCACGGGGTCGCCATGCTGCACGCAGGCGTTGCAAACCGCTCCGCCGCGTGAGGAAAAGCGCACGATCGCGTCCGAGCGGATATCCCGCCCGCACTGCGCGCAGGTGGTGATGGAGGGCCGGTATCCGATCGCGTTGAGATAGCGCGCCAAGAAGCAGCAAAACAGATCCTGCGGGTTGGATACGCCATACGCCAGAAAGGAAAGCGAGTGGTATAAAAGCGAAAAAAGCGCCTCGTTCGGCTCGTTTTCCGGCGCCGCGTCGTGGCAAAGGCGCAGCATCACAGAGCCGATGGAGTAGCGCTCATAATCCTCGCGAATCGGATAAAACGTTTCGCGAATATCGCAGGCGTTGATCGTTGCCCGCTCTTTTCCGGTAAAGATTTCAAATTGACCGAATACAAACGGCTGGCAGGCATTTACCAGCGGGCTCTGCGGCTTACGGCAGCCGCGGGCTTTCGCGTCGATGCGGCCGTTTTGAATGGTGAAGATGCTCAAGATGCGATCGCTCTCGCGATAGTTTGAATATCGCGTCACGATTCCTTCTGCGCAGATGACCGGCATCGCCTCATACCCCCAGACCGGAGCGTTTACTCGTACCCAAGCTCGTGCAGCATGCCCGGGCGATTGCGCCAGTCTTCCTTAATCTTGACCCAAAGCTGCAGGTTCACCGGGCAGCCGAGCATCCACTCGATGTCACGACGCGAATCCTGTCCGATTCGTTTCAGCATGGAGCCGCCTTTGCCGATGATGATGCCCTTGTGGGATTCCCGCTCGCAATAGATGGTCGCGTAGACATCCATCATGTCGCGGTCTTCCCTGCGCTCCATCTTATCCACGCCGACGCCGACGCCGTGCGGAACCTCTTCGCGCAGCAGCAGCAGCGCTTTTTCGCGGATGAGTTCGCCTACGATGATGCGCTCCGGCTGATCGGTGACCATATCGTCGGGGAAATATTGCGGACCCGGCACCAGATATGTGCTGAGCGTATGCTCCAGTTCTTCCAGACCTTTGCCGGTTCCGGCAGAGCCGCGGAGAATCGCCTTAATGAAGCCGTGCTGCTCCAGCGTCTCCTGCGCTTCGTTCGCCTGACCCAGGCTCGCCGCGTCCGTCTTATTGATAAACGCGATCACAGGCGCTTTTGCGTGGCTGAGTTTTTCGAGGATCATCGCGTCACGCTCACGCACACCCTGCTCGGCATCGGCGACAAACAGGATCGCCTCGACTTCGTTGATCGCGTCGTAGGCGACTTTCTGCATGTATTCGCCAAGTTTGTTCTTGGGCATTGTCACGCCAGGCGTATCAAGGAAGATCATCTGATAATCAGGTTTGGAGAGCACGCCCGTGATCTTGTTGCGCGTGGTCTGCGCGCGGTCGGACACGATGGCGATCTTTTGTCCGATCATTTTATTGAGCAGCGTCGACTTCCCGACGTTTGGGCAGCCGATGATGGAGACGAAGCCGGATCGAAACACGCTCATAGCAGATCCTCCGGCCCGAAGGAATGCGGCAGGAGTTCGCCCAGCGAGGACTCGATCACGTTGCGATCTTTGTCCGCAAACACCACGGGCATATCGTCCTTGCAGAACTCCCGCAGCACCTGACGGCAAACGCCGCAGGGAGCCGCCGGGCGCTTGCCGGAGCAGACGATGACGATGGACTCAAATTCGCGTTCGCCTTCGGAGACGGCTTTGAATACCGCCGTGCGTTCTGCGCAGTTGGTGGGCGTATAGGACGCATTTTCGATGTTGCAGCCGAGATAGTATTTGCCGCCCGCGCCCTTCAGGCACGCGCCAACCTGAAAATGTGAATATGGCGTATATGCCCGCTTCATCGCCTCGTAAGCGAGATCGAGCATGTGTTCGCGCTCTTCCTTGTTGATATGTTTCATCTATGGTACCCCAGTTCATTTAAGATTTCATCCTGCATGGTGAGCATCTTCTGCTCGTCGTCCGGCTGCATGTGGTCGTATCCCAGCAGGTGTAACGCGCCGTGGACGGATAAGAATGCAAGCTCCCGTTCAAGAGAGTGCCCATATTCCTCTGCCTGCTCCTGAGCGCGCTCCAGACAGATTGCGATGTCGCCCAGATATCCATCCGGCGGGCAGAGTATCGCATCGCCTTCCCACGCGGGAAACGTCAGCACGTCCGTCACGCGGTCGATGTGCCGGTAGCTCGTGTTGAGCCGCTGAATCTCCTCTGCGTCGGTAATCAGAACGCAGACGTCGCCGGACGCGCGGTTTTTCTCCAACGCGCAGGTCACCGCGCGGCGGATGAGATTCTCCGCCTCTTCGGGCAAACAATCCAATTCTGTCTGCACGTCGATCATGACATCGCCTCCAGCGCAGGATATCGAATGCGCTCATGCATCAGTCCCGTCAACGTCACGAGAAAACTCTTCTCGATCAGATTGATTTCGCTGAGCGTCAGCGGGCTTTGCTTGAGCTGGCCGTCGTCCATCTTGCCTTGCACGATCCTTCGCACCATCTCGGCAACCTCGTCCCGCGTGGGTTCGCTCATGGAGCGAACGGCTGCCTCGCAGCTATCCGCCAGCATGACGATTGCGCTCTCCTTCGTGCTTGGCAGGTTGCCCTGATAGCGGAACAAGCGCTCGATGACGGGCTCGCCGTCCTGCGACTGCTGCTGTTTTGCTTTCACGTAAAAATAGGTCACCAGCGTCGTGCCGTGGTGTTCGGCTACGATCTTTTTGATCTCCGAAGGCATGCGATAGCGGGACAGATAGGACAAGGCGTCCTTCTGATGCGCAATGATGAATCCCGCGCTCTCCTCCGGTTGAAGCGTATCGTGAATGTTATGCCCGTTCTGATTCTCGCGGAAATACTGCGGGCGGCGCAGCTTGCCAACGTCGTGATACATGGCTCCCGTTCGCGCGAGCAGTGCATTTGCGCCGATGGCTTCCGCCGCACCTTCCGAAAGCGAAGCCACCATCATGCTGTGGTGATACGTGCCGGGCGCTGCAACCATCATCTTTTTTAGGAGCGGATGGTTCGTGTTTGCCAGCTCGTGGAGGCGCGCAGGCGTTACGATGTCAAACAGATTTTCCCAAACGCTGAGCATGCCGACGCAGAAGACGGAGAGAATTAACGCGCTCGCCATCTGAAGCCCCGCATAGATCAACGAGGTGTTCCAGTTGTAGTTCAGGATCAGGCCGCCCGCGACAACGATTGCGGCGCCAGCCACGCCGCCGAGCGAACCTGCGGCAATTAGCGTTGCGCGCTTCTTGCTGCGCTCCGCAATCAGCATGACCATCTGACCAGAGACGAGCATCGCCGCCATCGCAAGAATGGAATCAGAGCCAAACAGCGTTGTCCCGCTACCGCCCGCGAGCAGTGAAAACGCAAGCGCAAACGCAATATTGACCACCTCCGCCGTCCTGCGGGAAACGAGCAATGTCGTGAGCAGCACCCCAAAGACAGCGGGCGTTACCCGCGGATCGACGATGTAGCAGACCCATTCGAGCGTCAGCGTCAGCAATAGAATCAGCGCGAGGATCGTCATCTGCTTATTCGAAGTGAAGATCTCGCGATCAAAGATGTAGAGATACAACCCCAGCATACCGAACACGCAGAAAAGATACGCAATCACGCCGGGTGTGAGCTTGTTTACCGCCTCCGCACCCTTGACGAGGTCGAGCGAGAGCAGCATATCGTATTGCTCCTGCGTCACGGTCTGCCCCGCCTCGACGATGGTTGCGCCTCTTGCGATATAGATTGGTTCCACCGCGTCTGCGGCCTTTTCCTGCGCACGCGTGGTCTCAACGGAGTTAATCACATTGGTCGGCAGCAGGTATGCATCGTAGACCATCTCGCCCATCGCCTTCAACCAGACGGAGAGTGAGGAAATCTTGAGGTCCTTGTTGATCTTGGAGAGGGTCTTGACCTGATCCGCCTCGGAGACGCCCGCGCGGAGCTCTTTCTCCAGCGTGGACATGACGAGCTCTTTCATCTGGTCGATCTCTGCGTCGCTTGCATCCAGCAGGGCATATCCCAGCGCGGTATCCGAGATGCTGACCGGAAGCTTGACCAGCATGGCGAGCAGGTCAGTCGTTGGAATGACCTCCTGCCAGGTTCGCTTGTCGGCATTGTCCGTGTTGCCGTCGCCGGGCGCGGGCAGTGTCGCGGTGCGGGTGGTGTTCGCGGCGTTTCGGAAACTCATCAGCGCGGAAAAGAAGCTCTGCGCGTTGGAAATCAGCGTGTCCGCGAGTTTGTCATCCACGGCGTATACCGGTGCAACGTTGTCGCGCGCGGCTTCCCGTAGCACGTTGGTATTGACGCCGTCCACCACCAAGCGCGGGGCGGTGATCGCCTCTTTGGAAGCGGAACCGACGGAGACCTCATAGCGTTTCGGCGTCAGTGACGTGATGGTCACCAGGCACGCGAGCGCGAAGCTCATGGCTAATACAATCGCGCCGTAGATGCGCGATTTCGGTTTTACATTGTTTCTCTTCTTTTTCCGTGACGTGGTTTTTTGCGTTTCAGACACGATCTTCTCGTCCTCGTTTGTTTAGAATAGGCGGGGTATTGCTCCGCCGGGGCGATTAGGCGCGCTTTGGCTTCTCAAACCGTTCATATGCGCAAATGATGCGCTGCACAAGTTCATGGCGTACAACATCTTTATGCGTCAAGTTGATGATCTTGATTCCTTCTACATTCTCCAGTACTTTTACCGCCTGCACCAGGCCGCTTGCCTTCTCTTTCGGCAGGTCGATCTGCGTGACGTCACCGGTCACCACGACGCGGGAGCCTTCACCGA
>JBDKRF010000122.1:0-2442 GCA_039683525.1 Clostridiaceae bacterium | reverse complement strand
CCGGTCAGAGAAAAAATGTTCTTATTGGGTTTGTCGGTTTGTATGACCGTCTCGGAAGCAATCCAGCCGAGCTTCTCCATATCGCGCAGTTCACGATAGATCTGGCTCGTCTGCGCCTGCCAGAAATGGTTCAGTGAGTTCTGGAAGGACTTGCTCAGATCATACCCTGTCATGGGCGAATAGTTTAACAACCCCAAAATTCCATGTTTTAATGACAAAATGCTTCACCTCTTGATAGAACATATGTATAATATAGAACAAGTGTAATATAATAACAAGAGCGACCGTGGCGAACGAGAGATCTCATTGGGCTATAAGGGAATAACGTCACGAGTAGTGTGTTGGCAAACGCTGAATGGGAATGACCGTTTGAGGGACGTTCTATGAAGAAGAAAGCTGTCATCCTCTCAATGGAGAAAATCGTTTGCGACTACATCAAATCGCAAATGGATAAACTGGTCGGCGATCTGGTTGATTTTTCCGCCTATTCGCTGGAAGAAGGCGTTCCCGGAAAGATCGCGTGCGACGCATGCATTTTCCCGACCGAAGATCGCATGAGCCTAAACCTGATTGCGGACAAACTTCTGCCGGGGGCAAAGTTTCTCTCCGTTCGCAGGACGCTGCTCAACGGTCAATGGCACAAGCTCGGTGCACTGCCATACGGCACCAATGCGCTGCTGGTCAACACATCCAAGAAGCTCTCGCTGGAAGCGATCTCGTTTCTGCTGGAACTCGGCGCAAACCACATTCACTTTGAGCCGTATTATCCGGGCGCGGGGGACTATCCATCGCACATCAAGATTGCCGTCACGCCGGACGAACTGGAATGCGTGCCTAAGAGCATCGGTACCATCGTCAACATCGGCCCGCGCGTGATCGATAGCTCCACGATGTATGAAATGTTGATTCTGCTCAACATCCTCAATCAGGATACCAAGAGCAGGCTGCTGCAATACACCGCACAAGTAATGCCAAACAGCTTTGGACTCAACAACTTCATCAATCAGCTTGCGCCGGAGAACGAGTACCTCAAAGAGATGGTGCACGTGACGAAAAACATTGTGCTTGCCTGCGACGAGAGCGGGAAGATCATCTATTCCAGCCAGTCAAACCGGCAGGTTGCGCCGAAGATCATCTACGGCAAGACGATTGTCGAGTGCCTCGGAAACCCGCTTTTGATAAAGCCCGGCGAAATGCACAACGAGATCATCGACATCGACGGCATCCGGTATCTCGTCAACCGCACGCAGATGCGAAACGACGATCATTCCTACTGCTCCTTGTTCCACCTCTCTAATTATAACGAAATCGAGACCGCGGTATACACCTTTCGACAGAAAAAATTATCGACAAACAAAGCAAAATACACGTTTCAGGACATAACCGGCAACAGTGAAGCAATCACAAAGGTAAAACTGCTCGCCATGAAGGCCGCGCAGACGGAGCTGGATATCCTCATCGAGGCGGAAACGGGCACTGGAAAAGAACTGCTCGCAAACTCCATCCACAATTATTCGCGGAGAAAGGATGGCCCGTTTGTCGCGTTCAACTGCGCCGCAATCTCCAGCAACCTGCTCGAAAGTGAGCTGTTCGGCTATGAGGACGGTGCGTTTACCGGCGCAAAAAAGGGCGGCAAAGTCGGGCTGATCGAGGCCTCGAGCGGGGGAACGTTGTTTCTCGATGAAGTAGGCGAAATCTCGCTCAATACACAGGTGAAGCTCCTTCGCGTGCTGCAGGAACGCGAGGTGATACGAGTTGGCGGAACGGAACGAATCCCCGTCAATATCCGCGTGATCGCCGCAACCAATCGCGATCTTGAGCAGCTGGTGGCGCAGGATGCGTTTCGAAAAGACCTTTACTATCGGCTGAACGTGCTGCCGATCCGCATCCCGCCGCTCAGGGAACGAAGAGAAGATGTGATCATGCTCCTGAGTGCGGCGCTCAATGATCGCAACGTTACGTTTGACATTCCCGACGAGATGATGGAAGCGCTCAAGAACTACGAATGGCCCGGCAATGTGCGCGAGCTCATCAACTGCTGCGAATACATTGTGAGTATGGAGTCGCGTTTTTCGCTGGAAACACTGCCGGATTATATGAAGGAGAAGATCCTCTACCGTCAGAACACAAGCGCGGACAAGCCACAGATAGCAACATCGAATGCGCCCGAACAAGACGCACAAAAAGCGCTGCTGGAGTTGATTGAAGAGAGAAATCGCAAAGGGCTTGGCGCGGGCAGAAAGAGTCTCTCGCTGGCGATGATGGAGCGGGGCCTGCCGCTTGGAGAGGGAGCGATTCGCGCGCTCTTAGAGCAGTTGCAACAGGACGGTCTGATTGCCTGCCAAAAAGGGCGAGGCGGAACGCGACTCACCCAGCGGGGTAAGTCGATGCTCGCGCGCTGAATCGAATGCAGTCTTTGGTGTTGAAACAGAGGCCTGAAAA
>JBDKRF010000121.1:0-18188 GCA_039683525.1 Clostridiaceae bacterium | reverse complement strand
GCCGGTGTCCACGCGAACGAAGTCGCCCTCCGAAAGCAGGACAGGTGTTGTCTGCGTGGCGCCGAAGGTGCGCTTTGCCATGAGCGCGATGCCGTCCATGGCGCAGGCCGTGTAGTGCGGGCTGCTTTGCCGCGCATAGACCGCGCGCGCGCTCATGCGACCAAGCGCATCGGGTACGGCAATCTCTTCTGTTCGGGAAGGCAGCCCGCGCGTTTCTAAAAACGCGAGATATTGCCGCAGCGCTTCGCCCAGCTGGGTATTGCTCAGGTATTCATATTTGCTCATGGTAAAACCTCGATCTTCTCTTCCGTCAGTCGTTTCTGTGAAAGCGACGCGGAACGTTCAAAATAGAATCACATCGACTTGCGCGCCTTTGGGCAGGCCCTCCGTGTCGCGCGGAATGCGGATATATCCGTTCGCGCGGGTCAGCGGAGAGAGTAAGCCGGACTTGAGCGCAATCGGCTCCGCCTGACCCTGACACACACGAACCGGAAGCAGTTCCTCCCGCCCGTCGTTGCTCGGCGCGGCTTGCGAAAGCGCGGCGTGCACCGTCCGCTCGACGACGACGCTTCCCATTTTCGCTGCGAGCAGCGGGCGCACCAGCGCGTGAAACACCAGATACGCCGCCGCGGGATGCCCCGGCAGACCGACGACAATCGTATCGCCTATCCTGCCCGCAAACGCGGGCTTGCCGGGCTTGAGCGCAAGTCCGTGGAACAATACCTCACCCAGCTCGGATAAGCATCGACAGGCTGCGTCCTTTGCCCCTGCGGAACTGCCGCCGGAGAGCAGCAGAAGATCGCACCCTTCGGCTCCTTCGCGCAGTGCGCGGCGGAGCGTCTCCTCCTCGTCCGGCACGCGGCCCAGAAAGCGCGCGTCCGCACCCGCCTCCCGGCAAGCCGCAAGAAGCATCTCTCCGTTGCTGTCCCGAATCTGACCGCCAACTGGCGTGAGTGCGGGATCGATCAACTCGTCCCCCGTGGAGAGAATCCCCACACGCGGGCGAGCGGAAACCTCCACTTCGGTCACCCCGAGCGCCGCGAGCAGGCCGATCTCGCGCGCGGTCAGTCGCGTCCCCGCGCTGAGTAAAACCTCGCCCCGCTCTACATCGTCCCCGCGAAACACCACGTGCCTGCCAGGCGCTGCCGATTGCTCCACCGCGATCATTCCGCCCGGGAGGCGCTCCGCCTCCTCCAGCATCACCATTGCGTCCGCACCGGGCGGAATCTCCCCACCCGTCCAGACGACTGCGCAGTTACCATCCGTGAGAGAAACATCCGCGCGCTCCCCCATCTTCACCTCGCCTGCGAGCCGAAGCAGCGAAGGAAGCGCCGCGGAAGCACCAAACGTATCACAGCTTTTGACCGCAAATCCGTCCACGGCGCTGCGGTCAAACGCGGGTAAATCTTCCGCCGAAACGACATCCTGCGCCAAAACGCGGCCGCCGCACGCCGTAACAGGGATCGTTTCATGCACAAACGGAATCGTTTGCGCCATTTTCCGTAAGGAATTGTTCGCATCGTCTAACGGTAAAACCTGCAACATATCGCTTCACGAAATTCCTTTCGCCTATTTCATAATTACCCCATAAGGTATATAAAAACATGTATTTTTTTGCAGAATTATGACCTATTATACCAAACCAGATATGAAAAGGACATCCTTTCCCCACCGACTCAAAAACACGCAAAATCTTATGCAAAACCGCGGGATTTTTGCGAAAAAAAATATTTTATGAACAATCGCGTAAACCCCAACAGGTTGTGCATGATTTCACCCGTCGATACAATAGTTTGTAAAATTTTCCTTGACATTGTATACTCAGGGCGATAGTATAATATTAAATTTCCATGAATAGATCGTAACGCATTTGTTACGAGATGACGGACGCTGCAGGACTCCGCTTCATGGCAGTGTTTTGCGAAGATGTACCGGGGGAAATGATGATGGGACAAACGGGTAGGTACACATCTTCATATGCAGCACCTCCTAACCGATCGGCAAATCGTGGGCGGTCTGTTCGTTCTGCAAGAAAACGCGCCAAGCGCAGAGTATATACACTCGTTGCATTCATTTTGTTCTTCGGTCTCGCGGTCATATTTGCATACAAGCCGGCCAGTGCTGCAACCAAGACGCTGTTGCAGTCTTTTCGCGTAGATGAAAGCCAGCAAGCGGCCGCCCCCGTGGCAGAAGCGGCAATGGATTCCGTCGTGCAATTGCAGCCGACCGAGGACGCACCGGTACCACCCGGGGTATCCGAACTCAAGATCCGGGACGCAAACGCGCTCTCTATCCTCTCCTGGCAGGGTGCAAAAAACTGCGGTGAGAGCTTCGATATCACATTGCAGGGTGTCTCCGCGACCGAACCCGTCGCTTTCTCCACCGAAAACTGCACCGTATTTCCGCAGAGCGGCACCGGCGATGGCACCTATACTGTCACCGTCACGGGCTCCGGCGCATATTCGATCACCGCTTCTGCGAGCGGTACTTCCGATCTGGCGCGTGACAAGCGCACGGGTCTTGCTGGCCGCGCGGATCAGATGCCGCTAAGCGTATCCGGCTGGGGCCGCGCAGGCGACTACTACGACCACTTCAAGATTCAAGTCCTCGGCGGCAACACGAATGGCGCGATCTCCTTCCAAACGGATGGATGCACCGTCTCTCCCGCTGTCGGCACGGTTGATACCGAGTTTGAAGTCACCGTTACCCGCGTTGGCGCTTACTCGCTGACCGCGGTGATGGACGGAGACACGAACTATAACAGCGCATATTCCGCACTCTTAAGCGGTTGCGCGAGCAAGTCCAATCAGACTGCGATCCACATCGACAACTGGGTGGGCGATGCCAAGAGCGGCGAAACGTTTACGCTTCGCATCTCCGGCGGCACCACTAAGGAAGCGATGATGATCTCGACGGTCGGTTGCACCGCGACCAAACTCTCCAACGAAGAATATGAGGTCACCGTTGACGCGGTTGGCCCTTATGCCATCACAGCGACCCGACCCGGCAACTACGGCTATAACAACGTCACCGCTTCCATGAGCGGCGTTGCCGTCAAGTCCCGCTCGCACACGCTTGCGGTCTCCGGCTGGTCTGAAACGAAGAATTGCAACGACACTTTCCCGATCAAGGTTGTCGGCGGATTCGACGACGCCTCCATCAGCTTTGTTGCCAGCGGCTGCACTGTCTCCCCCGCGAGCGGCAACAAGAGCACGAAATTCTCGGTCACGGTGACCTCTGCGGGCGGCTATTCGCTCAGCGCGGTTATGTCTGAAACGGATCAGTACGAGTCCCAGCAGACACGAACCTATATCGGCCAGTCCGGTAAGGGCATTCAGAATCCTCTGCAGATTGAAAACTGGATTGAAAACGCAGCTGCGGGTAGCGCATTTGAAGTCAAGGTCAGCGGCGGCAACGGAACGGGTGCCACAACGTTGACCACAAGCGACGGCTGCGCGGCTCGCCTTAAGAGCGGCGAATCCAACGTTTATATTATCTCCGTTTATCCGCTGGCTGGCAAGGATTATTCCATCAGCGCCAGCAAGGCCGGAGACGCCACCTATGAAGCCTCCGCTCCCGCAACTTTCAACGGAACGACCGCCGGTGCCGTGCAGGCATCCCTCGCGATCAACGGCTGGAACGACAGCGCTTTCTCTGGCAGCACGTTTGACATTCAGCTCTCCGGCGGTAGCGGAAACGGCAAGATCGAGTTCAAGCCCGTCGGCTGCAAGGTCGATCCTGCAGCGGAAGACGGCAAATACACAGTGACCATCACCGCGCTGGAAGACGAGCCTTACTCCCTCAACGTTACGCGCGCGGGAGACGGTAATTACACCCCGATCTCTACAGATATGAGCGGCACCTCGCGGCATTTTGAAAAGACTGCTGTGGATGAAAGCATTCAGCCGATCAGCACGAGCACCTACTCCTGGGTCTACATCTGCGGCGGAATCGTCCTGCTCTTCGGCGTCGTACTGCTGATCATGCAGATCTCCAATACCCCGCGCCGCCGCCGTCACCGCAGATAAGAAATCTGCCATACAACCGAACGAACAACAAAACTGACGCTCTTTCAAGCGTCAGTTTTTGATTGCGTTTTTGTGTTTTCTCCTGTGAAGCTTTTTTCGTTCGGGTTGTTCTAAGCACGATCCAACGCTCTTATCTGCTTCATTTTGATCGGTTGATTACAAGCGAACCTCCATCTTGCGCGGATCTTTGACCAGTATCGCGACCGCAAGATTGATCAGCGACAGCGCCGCAACCCCGTAGAAGATGTAGTGCGATCCAAACTTCACCCACAAGAGCCCGCCGGATACGCCGACGATGATGGACACAATGTGATCCATCATCATCGCAAGCGAGAGCGTCGGTGTTACGTCCGAAGGCGTCAGCGCAATCGATTTGAGATAGATCACACGGATGATGCCCATCTGGGATGAGAGTCGATCGATGATAAACAGTGCGCAGGTGATGATCACGGGAATGCCAACCTTTGCCAGCGCACCGGTGTTGAAGCTCTGTGAGAGCGTGCCATAGCAAAGATAGACGAGGATGAACGAGAGCGCATCGGCATAGAGCAGTTTTTTCACGCCAAAGCGATCAATCCATTTGCCCAGTTGCGGCATGAAGAACATGCCGAGTGTGGACGCGATGATGCCGAGCAGCACGATGGTATCCACTCGCTGGCCCAGCGTCTCTATCAGCACCCATGGTCCAAACACCAGCATCACCTGCTTTTGCACGCCGAATACGATGGCGAGCAGGTAGTAATATTTATATTCTTTGCGGAAGATCAGCTTGATTTTTTCGCGCCGGGTTCGAATCTGGCCTGTCTCCAGCTTCAGCTTGATCATCAGCACCATCGCTAGCAGATAGAAGATAGCGGCGATGACAAACGGCCATTTAATGCGGCTCGTCAAGCTGAATACCTCAAACCGGAACAAGAAGAACACGGTCAACCCGGCAACCATTAACACAGCATAGCTGATCCCGCCAAACTGCCCCATGCGTTTGCCAACTTGATCCGGCTCCGAGAGCGACATACCGATGCTATCCCGAAGCGGCATATAGAGATGTACACCGAGTGAGTTGATAAACAGAAACACCAGCATCACACCGAATGTCGGCGTCACAAGGCCCAGTACCATCAGGCCGAATGCCGCGATGCCCTGTGCCATGATTGCGATTGTGATATCCCCTAAGAATGTCAGCGCACTGATGAGAAAGAACGTGATCACACCAGGCATCTCGCGCGGCAGCTCAATCAGCCCGCGCTGAGATGCGTCGGTGAAATAGACTTCTTTGAAATAGTTGGAGAAGAGTCCTTCGCTAAATCCTGCGGCGAGGTAGACCGCCACGATGACAGCAAAAAACAAGTACAGCTCTTTTTTTCTCTTGTCTGGCATGATGCCCCCGTTCCTATTCTACTAACGACATTTCCGCTATCTTAACACAGCTTACTGTCAATACAAAGCCTTTCGTCAATCATAAAAACCTTTTTGTGATCAATTTCTTTACAGCGCATCTAATCCTGCGCCATAATTCTCGCGGCAACGCGCGAGTGCCTCTTCCAGTGTGATGGCGTGGGTGGTTGCGCCGAGGTGTTCCACGCAGACGGACGCTACCGCGTTGGCAAAGCGGGCGCAGTCCGGAATCGTGCGCCCGGCCGCGCGGGCAAAGAGGAACGCCGCGGCGAAGTTATCCCCCGCTCCGGTCGTATCCACACACGCACGACTCACGCAGCCCGGCACCGCGCCGGTAAATGCATCGCTCGCAACATAGCAGCCGTGCGCGCCGGTCTTGATAACGATGCACCCGACGCCTGCATCACGAAACTTCTGTGCCATGGCGGGTATCTCCGATGAGTGGCACAGCAGCCCCGCCTCCTGCGCGTTGGCAAAGACGATATCGAGATGCGGCCAGACACGGGCGAGATCGGCAAGCATCTCTCCGTTCTTGCGTTTGGTCATGTCGGCTGCCAGCAGGCATCCTTCTTTCTTGATCGCGGCAAACAGCGTCTCCAGCTCGTCTGCGCGAAAACGCGGAAAGACAAACAGGCTCGCAAAGCAAACCACGGGCGCAATTGTGCTAAGATGCGGCAGCACATCCGCAAGCTCCAGCGCGCGCAGGCTGCTCTTCGGGTCGGTGATAAACCGCCGCTCTCCCGCATGGTCGATCAACACGATGTTCATGCTCGTGGAGAGATTGCTTTCCCGCGCGATATGCGCGGTCGATAACCCGGATGCCTCGCAGAACGAAAGCACCATATCCCCTGCGCTGTCCGCGCCAACCTTGCTGATGAGGTCTACTTCACCGCCGAGGCGAGAGAGAGTTATCGCCTCGTTGAGCGCGTCTCCGCCATAACCGAGTCGAATTTGCTCTACAGGCACGGAACCCAACTGCAGTTGGCTCTCGTCAAAGCCCTCGACCAGCGCGTCGAGATGCGCGGCTCCGATGATGCTGAATCGATTCTTCACTTTTCCAAACCTCCCCGCTCAGCGGTAAGATCAGCCATGCGTTCCATGGCGTAATACGCGGCACCCACCACGCCGATCTCCGGCACGGTCGAGGCGCGCAGCAGCGTGTAGTCCTCTCCCGGATAGGGTTTGCGCACGAATTCGCGCACACAGTCCATGAGCCGCTCCATCGGAAACCCCACCATCTCCACCACACCGCCGCCGACGACGACCTGATCCGGATCAAAGAGATTCAGCTCCGTCGCAAACGGAATCGCCATCGCTTCGATGAATGCCAGAATCCGTGGATCATCGCCGTGTCGCAGAAAAATCTCACCAAAAGGTTCGTTCGGGTAGTGTTCGTTCCAGATGCTTCGCAGCACATAGCCTCCCGCGTGTGTCTCTGCGCAGGCACGGCTGCCGCAGCCGCAGAGATTTTTGCTGCCGAAATACGGAATATGTCCCAACTCGGCGGCAACGCCGTGCTTGCCCACCAGAAATTTTCCGTCCAGAAAAACAGAGTTTCCGATGCCCGTGCCGTAATAAATGCCGATCGTGCAGCCTTTCTCCTTTAGGTTGAGCCGAACGAGGTCGTATTGCAAGAGAAAGATCGTGTCCCGATCGAGAAACACCGGTATCCCCAGCGCATTCTGCAAGAGACCTACCACATCTCTGCCGTCGAGGCCATCGATACCGCCCAGCGGCAGATTGGGGCTGCTGTAGACGGTGCGCTTGTCCCGGCTCACAGTGGAGGGAAAGCCGACCGCGAGCGCACGGGCACGCTCCGCAAGCCCGTTCCGCGCGAGATAGTCAGAAATCAGCGCGATCAGGCGCGGGGCAGAGCCACAAAGCCCGCAGACTTCCCTGCTCTCCCGCTTTTCAAAGCAGATCACGCCGCCCGCGCGATCCACGGCGCCAATGCGCAGATGCGTTCCCCCGATGTCGATGCCAATGATGACGTCTCTCATACTTTTTCCTTCGTCCGATTCGATTCGTTGTGCGATTTTCTTTCGCAGACCGTGTTTTTTGTTATACAATAATCATAACGCGCAAGAGCACATAAGCCAAAGGAGAAATACCGCAATGCCAACTCCCGAAATTCTTGCCCCCGTCGGCGGCGAAGAGCAGTTGCTTGCCGCCGTGCGCTGCGGAGCCGACGCGGTGTACCTCGGCGGACAAAACTTCAACGCGCGCAGAAACGCCGCAAACTTTGCCGAGACAGACTTACAAAAGGCCGTCTCCTATTGCCACGCGCGCGGGGTGAAGGTCTACGTCACCGTCAACACCATCGTGATGGACGGTGAGCTTTCCGCGTTGGAAGAGGAAGCCGACCGAATCGCGCAGGCGGGTGCGGATGCGGTGATCATTCAGGATATGGCGGTGCTAAGTTTGTTTCTCAATCGCTACCCCACCCTCAAGCGTTTTGCCTCCACGCAGACCGCCGTGCACAATGTCGACGGCGCGCGGTTCCTCGAAAGCATCGGGTTTGACAGCATCGTGCTCGCACGGGAGCTGTCTCTACGCGAGATCGAGACCATCTGCAACGCCGTCGCGATTCAGAAGGAAGCCTTCATTCACGGCGCACACTGCATGAGTGTCTCCGGCGCGTGCTATCTTTCCGCCATGCTCGGCGGAAGGAGCGGCAACCGCGGGCTCTGCGCCCAGCCTTGCCGACTCAACTGGACGAGCGGGGATCATCCCTACGCACTTTCGTTGAAAGATATGTCTTTGCTTTCACACCTGCCTGAACTCGCGAATGCGGGAGTGGATTCGTTTAAGATCGAGGGTCGCATGAAGCGGCCGGAGTACGTCGCCGCAGCGACCGCCGCCTGCAAGCTCGCACTCACGGGCAAGCCTTACGATGCGGAGACCCTCCGCGCGGTGTTTTCGCGCAGTGGCTTTACGGATGGCTACCTTGCTGAAAAGCGCGACGGGCAGATGTTTGGCTACCGCACGAAAGAAGATGTCACGGGTGCGGACGGCGTGCTTGCGTCTCTTGCCGCGCTCTATCGCAACGAGAACCCGCTGGTTCCTGTCGATCTTACCTTTTCTCTGAGCGAACAGGCAAGCAGGCTTATCGCCAGCGACGGCATCCACGCGGTCACCGCAGAGGGTCCCGCGCCGGAGCGGGCGATTCACCGCGCGCTGGATGAAGAGAACGCAAAGAAAAATCTGGAAAAGACCGGCGGAACGCCGTTCTTCATTCGCACGTTTGCAGCGGACATCGCGGATGGGTTGACCCTACCTGCCTCCGCGCTCAACGCCATGAGGCGGAATGCGCTGGATGAACTCCTCGCACAACGCGGCGCGGTTCTGCCGCACGAGCGGATGCCGTTTGCGTTTGCGTCCGCCACGAAGTATCAATCGAAGCTGGAGAGGCCTGCGCTCTGGGCACGGTTCTATCAAAAAGAGCAGATTGCACGCGCCGAATCGTTCGAGAATATCATCCTGCCCGCAGAGGAGATAGATGCAGGGCTAATCGAGCAGTTCGGAGACAAGCTAGTAGCGCAGCTGCCACCTGTGCTCTTCCCAGCGGACGAGCCTGCGTTTGACAAAGCGCTGGAGTCGCTCGCAAAATTGGGTTTGTCCGCAGTCTGGGTGAACAATGTCTACGGAATCCAACTTGGAAAACGCCTTAGCCTGGCCGTGCATGGCGGCTACGGATTAAACGTCTCCAACACGGAAGCACTGCGCTTTTACGAGGAGAAGTCGCTTGATAGCCTGACGCTTTCGTTTGAGCTCTCCATGAGCGCCATCAAGTCATTCGGCGGAACGGTTCCGCGCGGCATCGTATCGTATGGTTACCTGCCGCTGATGCAGCTGCGTAATTGCCCGATCAAAGCCTCGATTGGCTGCGCGGCCTGCGGGCAGAAGGGCGATCTCACCGACCGCATGCAGGTACGCTTTCCGGTCGAGTGCGACCATTACCGCACGGTGGCGCTACTCAACAGCGTACCGCTGGACATTGCGGAGCGAAACATGCATGGACTCGATCATCAAATCCTCTATTTCACGCGCGAAACGCCGGAAGAAATCGCGGCGGTTACCGCTCGCTTTGTTGCCGCGCAAAAGACGGAGGCACCGCATACCACGGGGCTCTATTACCGGACGCTGCTATAACACCCCGGAGAAAATTTTCTATAAACGGGACTCTATTACCGGACACTGTTATAGCGCGACGAAGAAACTTCTTATAACAAGACCCGCGTCGGCAGAAAAGCAAAACGCGGGTCTTTTTGTTTGTGTCTGCGCCTTGCGTCAGCCTTTGCTGTCCGCAAGTTCCTTCCTCGCCTGTTTGCGGGAAGCTCTGCGCTTACGTGCCTCAATCAAGCGTTCCTTGATGACCGGGCCAACGGTCTGAATCAGAATGACCGCGATGAGCACAAGCCCCTGGAACGTATCCTGAATGTCCGTCGTGAGCGCGGGAATCGAGACGATGATGAAGTTGATCGTCGTATACGACAGTGCGCCGAAGAACACGCCAAGCAGGTTTCCTTTGCCTCCGCTCATGCTCACGCCGCCGAGAACGACCGCCGCGATGGCGTACATTTCGTAGCTTTTACCGGAGGAAGCAGGCGTTACGTTACCGATCTTGCAGGCTTGCACAAACGCCGCGATGCCCACGAGAATGCCGGTGATGACAAACACGGAGACCTTCACGCCCTGCACATTGACGCCCGCGAGGAAGGCTGCCTTCTCGTTGCTGCCGACTGCATAGACGCTCTTGCCGTATTTCGTGCGGCGCGAGATCAGCAGAACGATCAGCATGACCGCGACGAACACAAACGTGATATACGGAATCGAAACACCCGGCAGACTGCCCGTGCCAAACTTCATGCGCAGCGCATCGTAGGCGCTGTTTTCGCTCAGCATGGCAAACTGGCTGCTGGAGGAGCCCGTGATAGCGGGATCGATCGAGCGCACGAGTGAGAGCATCATCGAACGGTAAATCAGCATCGTGCCGAGGGTAACGATGAATGGCGGCATCTTGGCATAGCCCGCGAGCACACCGTTGATGAGTCCGCAGAGGGCACCCGCGGCGACCGCCGCCAGCAGAGTCAGGATCACGCTGTTGGTCAGGTTAAACGCCATGATGGCGACGCCGCTGCACAAGACCAGCGCGGAGCCGACCGAGAGGTCGATCTGTCCCGTGATGATGACCAGCGCCATACCCAGCGCCATGGTCCCCACGATGACGGTGTTCTGGCTCGCGAGGATCGCCGTGATGTGACCCCACTTGAATGCGTTTCCGTTTGCCTCGATGGTAAACGAATACACGAGCAGTATGATGGCGAAGACGAAAATGAAGCTGTAGCGCTTCCACGCCTTGGAAATAAAAGACCCGACTCCGGCGAAACCGCCTCTCTTAGCCGACATGGTTGGCTCCTCTCCGCGTATTGATCGCGTTGGTAGAATACAGCATGACATCATGCTCATTGATTTCGTCGTGCTGGAACACTTTGGCTACGCGCCCTTCAAAAAAGACGACGCAGCGATCGGAAACTTTCTTGATCTCGGGAATCTCCAGTGTGTTGATGATCACCGTCATCCCGCGCGAGGCAAACTCCAGAATCAGGCGATAGATTTCGGCCTTCGCGCCGACGTCCACGCCCTGCGTGGGGTTATCCAGCAAGAGCACGTCTGCCTTGGTGTTGAGCCAGCGGGCTAGAAACACCTTTTGCTGATTACCGCCGGAGAGCGACAGGATCGAATTCTTCGGCGACTCCGACTTGATCCAGAGCAGTTGTTTCAACTCGTCGTAGCGGGACAGTTCGGCTTTCCCCGATATCATCTGCTGATTTTTCGAGAGGCAATGCTCGGCAAGGCAGGTGTTGTCGAGGATGTCCATATCCGGTACGACGGAGTTTTCCTTGCGGTTGCTGGGCAACATGGCGATCTTGTTTTTCATGAAGTGCGCAATCGAGCCGCGCAGAGACGCTTTGCCCACGCGGATCACCCCGCCTTCAAACGGAAGAACACCGAACATGGTCTGCATAATCTCGCTTGCTCCGCTGCCCGCAAGTCCGGTGAACGCGATGATTTCGCCCTTTTTGATCTCCAGGCTGACGTCGGAAAACCCTCTTCCGGTCACGTTGCGCAGCTCGACGATGGTCTCGCCCAGCGGACGCGGCACGTAGTAATCCTTGTCGAGATACTGCTCGCCTACCATGTCGGTCGCGATCTGGTGCGGCGTGGTATCCGCGATAAACCCGCTGGAGATAAACATTCCGTTGCGAAGTACGGTATACCGATCCGCAATTTCGAAAATCTCCGGCATTTTATGCGATATAAAGATAAAGGAATGACCCTGTGCTTTCAGTTTTCTGAGGATGCCGAACAGATGCTCGACCTCCTGTGTGCTCAGCGCGGTGGTCGGCTCATCGAGAATCAGCATCTTTGCGTTGGCGTGCATCGCGCGGCTGATCTCCAGAAGCTGTTTTTGGCTCGTCTTGAGCTCGGATACCATCGCGCAGGGGTCAATGTCCACCCCGAGGCGTGTAAAGAGCGCGCTCGCTTCCTCGATCATTCGCTTGCGGTTGAGCAAGCCCAGCTTCGTCTTGAGTTCACGGTTGAGGAAGATGTTTTCAAAGACGCTCAGGTCGTTGACCACATTAACTTCCTGATGGACAAACGCAATGCCAGCCCGCTCCATCATTGCGATGGTCGGGTTGGGGTAGCTTTTGCCGTCAAACAGGATGTCGCCGGAGTCGGTGGTGATGACGCCGGTGAGGATGTTCATCAGCGTGGATTTCCCCGCGCCGTTTTCGCCAAGCAGCGCATGAATCTCTCCCGCTTCCACGGTGAGGTGCACGTCTGACAGCGCAATCACGCCGCCAAACGCCTTTGAAATGTGCTGCATTTCAAGGATTGCCATAGTTCGTATCCCCGTTTTCCTCGTTTTTGCGGAGGTGATTGGTGTTGTTGCCGATTTTGGCCGTGAAAGAGCTAGGATGCCCTTGTCAACAGTATAATCGGATTCTTCCGCCGCGAATAGCCCGTCTTTTAGTCACAGGTTTTCGCTTTCTTCTCCATTCGGGTATTACATTCGCGTACGGATGCAGGTTGATCCTGCATCCGTACGCGCAGTAGTGTTTTGCGTACCCGCTTACGAGTGATTTGCCCGCAAGCTTCGTTGTTCGTTGGCAGTCGGCTTCTCGGTCATCGACCTTCAAAGCCTTGCCTGCCCGCCATAACGTTGGTTCTTAGGACTTGTGGCCCGAGAAACCTTCGTAGTTGGCAACGTTGCCCGAATCCACGATCCAGACCGGCTCATACTTGCCGTCGCCGACTTTGTAGGTCCAGTCGCCGTTGAGGTAATCGAGCATGTAGCCAATGACGTTTTCAAACATCTTCGGCGAGAAGTAGACGGACATGAGGCCGTCGAAGTAGGTCTTCGCGGTGGCAGCCTGGGTGGAGGTGCCGTCGATGACCGCATAGAGCTCGGCCATGCCGCCGATTGCGGAGGTGTAAACGTTCAGGGCTGCGAAGTCGGCCTTGGTCGCTTCGTCAATGGCATTCGCCTCAAGGAGGTTCATGAGGCCGAAGGTCATTTCATCGTCCATCGAGTAGATGAACAGGTTGCCGCCCGTGGTCTTCGCCTTGGCGACGATTTCCGGCAGCTTCTGCTCGAGGTACTGATACGCGCCATCCGCGCTCCAGTTGCAGACCGTCTTATAGTCGGCAGTCAGAGCGTTGATCTCGTCCTGCGTCCAAGCCTGGGTGGTCTTGTAGGACTCGTTCTTGTCCTTGTCGAAGTACTCGATTTCGCCACGGAGGAACTGCTCAAAGCCTTCCTGACGGCGGGAGCAAACGGTGCCGTTGTCGCCGATGAGGGTGACAAGCGTTGCGCCAGGTGCCATGCCGTTTTTCTGCAGCCAGTATGCGATACCGGCGCCGCACTGCCAGTTGTCACCGGAGGCGTTGAGGATGGCGGATTTGTCCGGTCCTTCAATGATACGATCGAAGGAGATAAACGGAACTTTCGCTGCAATCAGGGCTTCCTGACCGGCTTTGGCGGAATCTTCCAGAGCGAAGAACACCACGCCGGCTGCGTCGCCGTTTGCAAGGATGGTCTGAACCTGGACAACCTGCTCTTCGCCGGTGGAAGCTGCCATGTAGACGGCCTTATACTTGCCTTCGGCGTTGATTTCGGCAACCTTCTTGTCGGCGTAGGTACCGGCCTGCGCGGTCCAGCCGTGATCCGGTGTGGGGCCGAGCACGTAGATGGTGTTACCGGCTTTCTTCGCTGGGGTGCTTGCGCATGCCGCAACGCCAACCAGCATCATGGCGCACATAAGAATCGCGAGGAATTTTTTCATGATTTCTCTCCTTTTTTGATTTATAACAACCAATCAATTGGTTATTACCAAAGTAAACTGAAACAGATCAGGTCTTTACGAGGCAATCGGTCGCTTGTTTATAGATCAACGACCCTGCCCGACTCGGCGGATTCCAGACAGGCGAACACCACCCGCATGGAGTTGACGATGTCCTCCGCGTCCAGCACGGACTTTTTGCCGGTCAATATGCTCTCGACAAACAGATCGATGACGCCGCTGCTTGTCTGCTGCCTGTCGTCATTGGTCTGAATACGGTCGAGCTCATAGTTTGCCTTCGTTCCGTCCGCATACACCACCTGAAGGGAGTAGCGAGGATCGTGATAGAGCTTGAGCGTCCCTTTTTCGCAATAGAGCGTGGAAGCGTTGCATTCTTCCCCGTAGTGGGTCCAGCTCGTGGTAACGGTGCCGAGCGCGCCGTTTGCGAACGTTAAGATTTCAACCGAGTTGTCGTCCACCTCGATCGGGGTGCCATCCGGAAACTTTTTGTCCAGCGTCGCCATGCGGGAGAACACGTTTTTGACATCTGCGCCGATGAGGTACCGCATCAGGTCGATCTTGTGGATGCCGAGATCCGCCATGGAACCGAACGCCGCCGCATTCTTCTTGAAAAACCAGGTGTTGCTGCTCTTATCCGCGCTCCACATCTCAGGCCCTTTATGGCCGAAGGTTGCGGAGAAGCTGATGACGCGACCGAGTTCGCCGGAAGCGATGATCTCCTTTGCCTTTTTATGCGCGGGCGTCAGGCGCTGGTTGTGGTCGATCAGCAGGCGCTTGCCATTGCGTTGCGCGGCAAACAGCATCTCCTCGCAGTCCTTGAGCGAGATCGCCATCGGCTTTTCGCAGAGCACATGTTTGCCGTGGTTCAGTGCGTCTATCGTGATCGGCGCGTGGTACGCGTTGGCGACGCAAACGCTCACCGCGTCGATGGAGGGATCCGCAATCAGCGCTTCCGCCGAATCATAGACCTTGCCGCCAAAGTCCGCCGCCATAGCCTCCGCGCGTTCGCGGGAAACATCAAACACGCCGGCGATATTGGTGTGTTCATTGTGTTGATATTCCGCCGCGTGGCGCTGTCTTGCGATCGAGCCGCAGCCGATGATGCCTACTTGTAACATGGTGTGTGTTCCCCTTTGTTGTGTGTTCTCTTCTCTATCTTGATCAGTCTATATGTGTGATTGTTTATGCTTTTTCTTCGGATGCGACTCCCTCGGATACCAGCTTCGCGGTCGTCTCCCGCAGAATCATCTGGTGCGGCAGGTATACTTCCCGCTCTGCGCCTGCTTTCTGCGTGATATGGTCGTACAGTAGTAGCATGCTCCTTCGCCCAAGCTCATAGCAGGGCACGGCGACGGTGGACAGGTACGGGTGAAACATCGTCGTGTAATCGACATCGTCAAATCCCGTCACACTCAGGTCCCAGGGCACCTGCAACCCCATCTTGCCCGCGGCTGCGATGACGCCGAGCGCTAGAATATCCGAAACGCAGAAGATTGCGCTTGGCGGCTCTGGCAGCGAGAGTAAATCCCGTGCCGCCTGCTTGCCGCTGGCAAATGAGTAGTCCGCGGAGGCGTAGGCGATCAGCGTATCGTCCCGCGCGATTCCCGACTCTTCCAGTGCGTCGAGATAGCCACGCATGCGGTTCGTGCTGGAAAGATATCGGTTTGCGCTGGTGACAATGCCGATTCTTCTGTGTCCCTGCGCGATCAGGTGCTGCACCGATTCCCGCGCGGCAAGGCGGTTATCGACCGATATGTGCGGAAGAGAAGCTTCCTCAACATATTCGGAGCACTGCACGAGCGGGTACTTCCCCGCGTATTTCGAGAGCCAATTGTCGTCCCGATTGACGGCGAGTGTAATCATGCCGTCCGCGCGGTTTTTCTGAAACAGGCTGGTGACGAGTTTTTCGTCCAGCGCGTTGCTGTCGTATGTGTTATAGATCAAGGTGCTGTAACCGAGGTTTCTTGAAACGTCGCAGATACCGGAGAGTACGTTAGAATAGTACGGGTTGGAAAAGTTTGGCGCGAGGATCAGGATGATGCGGCTTTCGTTCTTGCGAAGGTTTCGCGCGGAGAGGTTGGGCTCGTAGTGTAGCCGGGCTACCGTCTCACGCACGCGCTCCTGTGTCTCCGGCAGAACGCCGCCAGATTCGTTGAGTACGCGGGATACGGTGGCAACCGAAACCCCGGCTTCCCGCGCGACGTCCTCAATCTTCACCATTTCGCGGCATCCTCTCTCCGGCTTGCGGATTTCGTCTCTGTATTACTCACAAAAAACGCTTTTTGATGCACATGTAATGGATTACATGACGCTTATAAAAGAGTTGCGGCGTCGCCGCAAGGCTCCTTAATCGGTGATCAGAAATTGGCTCATGTAACGCTGAGATTGAATCAGAGATTGGTAACGGTGCTCGAGTGTGTCTTCGAATGCTTTGTCCTCCACCTCGACGCAGATATGGCCGTTGTAGCCGACATCCGTGAGTGCGGAGACGAACTTACCCCAGTCGATATCGCCCAGTCCCGGCAGCTTCGGCTGCAGATAGTCCAGCGGGGCAGCGAATATGCCCACTTCGTCCAGAAGGTTTCGATATAGTTTGATGTCCTTGATATGGACATGGAAAAGCTTTTGCGTAAACTCGTAGATGGGGCGGATATAGTCCATCTGTTGCAGTACAAAGTGCGAAGGGTCGTAGTTCAGACCGAAGTTTGCGCTGTCGATCGTGGAAAACATCTCCCGCCAGATGCGCGGGGAAACGGCGAGGTTCTTGCCGCCCGGCCACTCATCTTTGGTAAAGAGCATCGGGCAGTTTTCGATGCCGACGCGAACGCCGCTGTCTTGAGCAAGCTTGATGATATCCGGCCAGACTTTGGCAAAGAGTTTCATGTTGTCCGAAACGCTCAGATACTGGTTTCTTCCTATAAAGGTATTGACCGTATGCACGCCGATCTTGGGAGCTGCAACGATGAGTTTCTTGATGTGGTTGATGGCGACTTCCGCCTTGTCCGCTTCCGGGTCGAGCGCGTTGGGATAATACCCCAACGCGGAAATCTCGACACCAGTCTCGGCGAGCTTGGTTTGAATTGCGTTAATGTTTGCCGCATCGAGCGAATCCACATCGATATGGGTCACGCCTGCATAGCGGCGCTCTGCCTTGCCAACCGGCCAGCACATCATCTCCACGCAGCGGTAGCCATGCTCCGCGGCAAAGTCGACAACGGTGTCAAACGATTGATCCGGCAAAATAGCGCTGGCAAATCCAAGCTTCATGGTTTTGGTTCTCTTTTCGTGGTTGATTTCATCTTTAGGAAGGAGGAAGAGTATGAAAAAGAAAAATTGCGCTGCTTTGTTTGACTGATTTCAATTTATCATTCGTTGCAAGATATGTCAATCGTATTTTCATAATTTACACGATATATTATTTTTCGTTACATTTTTTACATTTTAGTTCGTTTAAGCGCTTATGAGTTGTCAATTTACAGAATCTATCAAATGTGATATGATAATCTGACGTTGTGAAAAAAAGGAACAAGCATGTCTCAAATAAAGAAAAAAACAACCCTACAGGATGTTGCGAATGCGGCGGGGGTTTCCATCGCCACGGTTTCGCGCGCCATCAACAATAAAGAAAGTGTCAAAGAGGGCACCTACGACAAGATTGTACAGGCGATCTATGCGCTCGGTTACGATGCGGTCGTGCGGCACGAAAGCCATCTGATCCTGATCCTGCTGCCGGATATCGACAACCCGTTTTATTCCGAGGTAATCCGTGGAATCTCTGCAGCCACAGGTAGGCAGGGCTATCAGGAGATCATCGTGCGCACCGGCGCGCATCCGCTAACGCTCACCTTTATTGAAGACATGATTGAGAAGACCCACGCGGACGGCGTGATCACGCTCGACCCGATCCCCTCCGCAGAGACGATCGCGCAAATCGAAATTCACACCCCGTTGATCCAGTGCGCAGAATACAATGAAGAAAGCCCTACCTCCTATGTCTCTATCGACGACGTTGCGGCAAGCCGCGCGGTCGTGGACTATATTCTGAGCAAGGGCAAGCGCAGAGTTGCGATGATCAACGGGCCGCTCAAGTATAAGTACGCAAGAAAGCGCCAGCAGGGCTTCATCGAAGGATTGCAGGAGGCTGGCATTACCCCGGCGCAGAACCTGATCGTTCAGGTGCCGGAGTTCAGCTATGATGCCGCTGTCTCCATCGCAACCCAGCTGTTGAGCATGCAAGAGCGGCCGGATGCGATCTTTGCCGCCTCCGATGTATTCGCGGTTGCGGCAATCAAAGCGGCAAAGCGCCTCGGCATCGCGATTCCGAAGGATCTCGGCATCATCGGTTTCGACAACACAAATATCTCCGTGATGAGCGAACCCGCACTGACGACAGTCA
>JBDKRF010000120.1:0-5579 GCA_039683525.1 Clostridiaceae bacterium | reverse complement strand
CGGTGCGCAAGGCCTTCATCCAGCTCGATGCGCGCATGCACCCGCGTGGGATAGCGCCAGTTTGCCCAATTGAGCAGGTCGACAAACCTGCGATCTCCTTTTCCGAGAAACACCATCTGCACATCGTTTCGCATGATGTCGCCCAACACACGCTCAACCAGATCCAGCCCCTTTTGCTGCGACAACCGCGCAATCATGCCGATGAGCGGCACATCCCGCTCTTCCAGCCCGCATTCGCGCTGCAGCGCGCGCTTGCAGGCGAGCTTTCCATCCATCGAATCGATATCGAAATGTTGGGTCAAAAATCGATCATCGGAAGGATTAAAGATCGTATAATCCAGGCCGTTGAGAATGCCGCTGAGCGTTTTTTCCCGCGCGCGCAGGAGCCCATCGAGATTTTCACCAAAGAACGGGGTCTTGATCTCCTCCGCGTAGGTCGGGCTCACCGTGCAAAGCCTGTCTGAAAACACAAGTCCGCCCTTCATGCAGCTGATGCAGCCGTAGAACTCGAGGTATTCGTAGGTAAAATACCGCTCGTCCAGCCCCAGCCTGCCCGCGATTTCGCGCCAGGAGAAGATGCCCTGATACTTGAGATTATGGATGGAGAAGACCGACCGAATGCGCGCGTACTCCGCCTTTGCGGCGTATTGCGTCTTGAGTAGCGCCGCAATCAAGCCGGTTTGCCAGTCGTTGAGATGCAGCACATCCGGAAAGAAATCGATGTGCGGCAGAGCCTCCAGCACCGCGCGGCTAAAGAACGCAAACCGCAACCCTTCCGTAATGCCGTCACCATAGATTTCGGTCACGCCAAAATGCGTCTCATTGTCCACGAAGTAATACGTTACGCCGTTTTCGACCACGCGCTCTATGCCGCAATAGATCGTCTCCCACCCGAAGAGCACATCAAAGTGGCAAACATGCTCCATGCGATTCTTCCAGTATGCGTCGATCACGCGGTATCTCGGCAGGATCACGCGAACATCGTGTCCTTCTTCGGCAAGGGCAATCGGCAGTGCGCCCGCAACGTCCGCTAACCCTCCGGTCTTGACAAACGGTACGCACTCGCTTGCGCAGAACAGCACTTTCATATTGGTAGCCCTCCCGCAAATCTTTTTTCGCCGCTCTGTTGCGGCTGAATGCATGCGCGAAACTAGGCGAGCAGCGCCCGCCGCGTTTGTGTTGCCGCGCGGTATTACGCCGTGCGGAGCATGACTTTTTAAATCGTGGTACCTTTTTTGAGGATGATCGGGAACCCGTCGTAACCGGTGAGTGTGCGCCCTTCGCGAATGGTCACGCCTTTGTCGAGGATCACGTGATCCATCATGCAGCTTTCGCCGATGCTAACGCCCTGCATGAGGATGCTGTTTTTCACGACAGCGCCCTTTTTCACGCTCACGCCGCGGAACACGATGCTGTTTTCCACCGTACCCTCGATCTGGCAGCCGTCGGCGAGCATGGAATTCTTAACAACGGCGTTCTCGCCGTATTTCGCGCTCACCTCGTCCTTGACCTTCGTATAGATCGGATGCGCCGGGTTGAATAGGTCGCTGCGAACGCCCTGCTCTAACAGCGCTAAGTTATGGCGGAAGAAGTCGTTGACCGAGTCCAGCCGCGCCACGTATCCATCGTAGCGATAGCCCATGATCTTCAGCGTCTGGCACTTCTTGAGCAGGATGTCGCGGGTCAGGTCGTAATCCCCGTGGGAATACGCCTCCTCCACGAGATACTCCAGAAGAAGCTTGTCCATGATCATCACGTCGCAGCTTCTGTGCGTCGATCGCGGCGTAAAGGGATTGAGCTCCATCTCGGTGACGCGCTCGTTTTCGTCTAGCAACAACCTAAGATCGAGGTTTTGCTCCTCGCTCACGGTCGTCTCCGCCTCGTTATAGAGCATGGTGATGTTCGCGCGCGTCTCGATATGCCGCGCGATCATGTCGTTAAACGTCATATTGAAGATCGTATGGCTGCCGGAGAAGATGACATACTGCTGCGGGTTTCTGCGCACGTAGCCTAGGCACGAGCGAATCGCGTCCACGCTGCCGCGGTAGAGCCCCGTGTTCTCCTTCGTCATGAACGGAGGCAACATGAAGAGGCCTTCACGCTTTCTGTGGAGGTCCCATTCCTTGCCTGCGCCGAGGTGATCCATCAGGGAATGATAGTTCTTCTGTGTGATCAAGCCGACGCTGGTCACGCCCGAGTTGACCAGATCGGAGAGGATGAAGTCGATGCAGCGGTATCTGCCGCCAAACGGCACCGCGGCGACCGAGCGCGAGAGCGCAAGATCCCTCAGCAGCGGATTGGTTTCGCCAGTATAGATGAGGCCAAACGCGTTACTTGTCATAGCATCTTCCTCCGCATGCGTCTTCTGTGGCGACCGTGCCCTGCGGCAGGTACGCGCTCTGCTGAATGCTGATGTCGTTGCCGACCAGCGTGATCGTACCGGTCAGCGAATTATCCACGCGGTCGCCCAGCCTGAGCTCTCCGCCGATGATCGCGCCCTCTCCGATGACGGAGTTCTCGCCAACGATCGCCTGATAAACCTTTGCCCCGCGGCGAATGACCGCGCCGGGGAAGATCACGGAATCATACACCTCCGCCTCCGCCTCTACGGAGACGTTGGAAAACAGCACACTGTGATGCACTTTTCCCTCCACGCGGCAGCCTTCGGTGACGAGGCTCTGCGTGACGGAGGCATTCGCGCCGACGTAGTGCGGCGGCATGATGGGGTTACGGCTGTAGATTCTCCACTGCGGGTCGTTGAGCACGAGCTTCGGCGGCGTGGAGATGATGTCCATGTTTGCTTCCCACAGGCTCTGAATGGTTCCGACATCCTTCCAGTACCCCTTAAATGGGTAGGCAAATACCGCCTGACCACCGTTGATGATGGCAGGAATGATGTCGTTTCCGAAGTCGTTGGTCGAGTCCGGATTCTCGTCGTCTGCACACATGCATTCTTTCAGCGCGCGCCAGTTGAAGATGTAGATGCCCATCGAGGCTTTATTGGACTTTGGTTGTTTGGGTTTTTCTTCAAATGAGGTGACGCGGTCGAATTCATCCGTGTTCATGATGCCGAAGCGATGCGCTTCCTCCATCGGAACCGGAAGCACCGCGATGGTCGCCACCGCGCCTTTTTCGATATGAAAGCGCAGCATCGCGCCATAGTCCATTTTATAGATGTGATCGCCGGAAAGGATGAGCACATAGTCGGGGTCGTACTGATCGACAAACTCGCGGTTTTGATAGATCGCGTTCGCGGTGCCGGTATACCATCTGCCGTCCGCGCCCGTAACATAGGGCGGTAGCACGAAGACGCCGCCGTTCATGCGGTCGAGGTCCCAGTGTTGACCGGTGCCGATGTAGCTGTTGAGCGCGAGCGGACGGTATTGCGTGAGCACGCCTACCGTGTCGATGTCCGAATTGACGCAGTTGCTGAGCGGACAATCGATGATGCGGTATTTGCCGCCGAAGGGACCCGCGGGCTTTGCCATGCTGGATGTGAGCACGCCGAGGCGGCTGCCCTGGCCTCCGGCAAGAAGCATTGCAACAATCCGTTTTTTCATGCGTCGTCCTCCTGTTTTACCTCAAGTTTTGGCAGGGGCTTTGGGGTGATCTGAAAACAAACTGCGCCAAACGGCGGTAATCTCAGGCGGATGCGGCAGGGATGTTCTCCATAAGGCTCGTAAACCGACAGTGTCGGCGCGTTGGGGTAATCTCCCGTGCCGCCGAAATACGGCGCATCGGTGGAGAATACCTCGGTATACAGTCCGTATCTCGGCACGCCGATCATATAGTCGAGCCAAGGCTGCGGCGTAAAGTTAAATGCCCAGAAGAGCGCGTTTCCGTCCCGGTCGATGCGCAAAAACGACAGGATCGAGTGGATGTTGTCGTCCACACCGCACCAGCGGAAGCCAGCCCAGCTGTCGTCGATTTCAAACATCGGCGGGTTTTCCAGATAGAAGTGATTAAGATCATGTACATACTGCTGCATCTCGGAATGCTTGGGGTAATCCAGCAGGAACCAGTCCAGCGAGTCGTCTTCCTTCCACTCGATGTACTGGCCGAATTCGCAGCCCATGAACATGAGCTTCTTGCCCGGATGCGCGTATTGAAAGGCGTAGAGCAGCCGTAGCTGCGCAAACTGCTGCCAGTAATCGCCAGGCATTTTAGAGAGCATGCTCTTTTTGCCGTGCACCACCTCGTCATGCGAAAACGGCAGCACGTAATGCTCCGAAAATGCATAACACAGTGAGAACGTCAGTTTGTCGTGGCGATATTTTCGATAGATGCTGTCCATACCCATGTAGGTGAGTATGTCGTTCATCCAACCCATGTTCCATTTATACGCAAAGCCAAGCCCGTCTTCCGAAACAGGGCGCGTGACGTAGGGATACGCGGAACTCTCCTCTGCAAACAGCATCTTGCAGCCATCGAGGTTATTGACCGCGGAATTGAGCTTTCGAAAGAACGCGACCGCGTCGAGGTTGTCGTGCCCGCCGTACCGGTTGGGCAGCCACTCGCCCGGGCCTTTGCCAAAGTCGAGATAAAGCATCGCGCTGACCGCGTCGACCCGAAGACCGTCAAAGTGAAACTCCCTAAGCCAATACATCGCGCTGGAAATCAAGAACGACTGCACCTGTGTCTGCTCAAAGTTAAACAACAGCGTCCCCCACTGCGGCATCTCGCCGCGACGGGGATCGGGATGCTCAAACAACGGCGTGCCATCGAAGAGGCGAAGTCCGTGCGCGTCTCTTGTAAAGTGCGCGGGCACCCAGTCCATGATAACGCCGATGCCTTCGTTGTGCGCGCGATCGATGAGATACATCAGCTCTTCCGGCTCGCCATAGCGCGCGGTCGCGGCGTAGTATCCCGTCACCTGATAGCCCCAGCTGGGATCATACGGGTATTCCATCAGCGGCATGACCTCGATATGCGTATAGCCCATATCGACGACGTAGCTGATCAGCTCATCCGCCAGCTCGCGATAGCTCAAGCCCTGTTTCCAGCTGCCGAGGTGTACCTCGTAAATGTTCATGGGCTGACCGTAAGAGTCCCGGTTTTCGCCGCGGCAATCGAGATAATCCTCGTCGGACCAGTCGTAATACGGCATGTCGCCGACGACCGAAGCCGTGCCGTGCGCTTCCGCGCGAAACGCAAACGGGTCCGCTTTCATAATCAGCTCGCCCGTGTTGGTCATGATCGCATATTTATAAAGATCGCCGGGCCGCGCCACGCCGATTGCGACTTCCCACACGCCGGTCGTGCCGACGCGTTCCATCGGATCGGCTTCAGGATTCCAAAAATTAAATGTGCCTGCTACGCTGACCTGCTCCGCATTGGGCGCCCAAACGGAGAAGCGAAAGACTCGCTCCCCGAATTCGCCGACGCCTTCATGGCATCCGAGCTCCAAATATGCCGCCGTAGAAACGCCACGGTTAAAGTAATAGAGTGCTGTTTCGTCCGAAAATCTGCTCATCTACGCTACCCCCGGGTGCCAGGCTTCAGGTTCTGTTCTGTATGATCATCGATCGTGCTGGTTCTATTTATGCATTTCTTTCTGTCATCATACCAACATTTACAGG
>JBDKRF010000119.1:0-16162 GCA_039683525.1 Clostridiaceae bacterium | reverse complement strand
CATTCGAAGATTACGATCAGCAGTACAAATTCGCGTCAGTATTAACACGCGAAGTGACCCAGTGGGGGTAATTCTATCTCTGTGACCTTTCCAACTGGACAACGCGGTCGGGTCACGTACAAACTTTCGCGAAAGTTTTAAGGGGAATAGCCCCGTAAGTTTTCCAGGGGAGGAATAAACATGGGAAGACGAGGTCCGGCACCCGGACAGGGTGGCAGACCGTCGAAACCGCTGGCGGAAAAAGTGCTGGATGGAAACCCCGGCAAACGAAAGCTAACCGTTGTGGAATTTCCCAACGCAGCAGAGTTTCAGGGCGCAGAAATGCCGCAGCCGAGCGCGATGCTATCTGCAGTGCAGAAGGATGGTACGTTTTTACAGGCTGGTGAGATATATAAAACCACATGGAATTGGCTGGATAAGCGCGGTTGCGCTTTGCTGGTGTCTCCGCAGGTGCTGGAACGTTATTCCATGATGGCGGCAAGGTGGATTCATTGCGAGGAAATAATCACAAAAACAGGTTACCTCGCAAAGCACCCGACTACCTCAATGGCGATTCAGTCCCCGTATGTGGCAATGAGCCAGAACTACATGGCGCAGACGAATCGGTTATGGTATGAAATCTTCCAGGTCGTAAAGGAAAACTGCACCGCCGACTATACGAGTGTTAATCCGCAGGACGACGTAATGGAACGACTGCTGACTGCAAGAACAAAATAGGAGGCCTAGTCATGTCGGCTTATCTGGAAATCAAACCCAGTGATAAGCATGGGTGTCTATTGGTAGTCTGCCGCACCGAGGGTTCAGTGAGAGGTAATGAGCATTACAATGTTCGCTGCGATTGTGGAAATGAATATCAGGTGGCCAAAGAGTATCTGCTAAGCAATCCAGCGAATTGTCGTATGTGCCGTGGTGCAGCATATAGCCGCATTATGGCAGAAAAGCGAAAGCAGATAGTTGGCAGCGTTATCAACGGTTTTAGGGTACTAGAGAGTTTGAACCGCGATACCGGCGCGTCTCTTTTTCGTGTAGAGTGTATCTATTGCGGTAATCAGTCGGTAAAGAAGATTGGTAATATGAAGACGGGTTCACCTAACTGCTGTGATTGCTGCCCGCCAAACTACAGGTTTATCATAAAAGACGGTATTGCAACTGGATATTTACAAGATGGCACGGTCTTTTGCATCGATGAGGAGGATATTCCCCTTGTCAGCGCAAAGCGTTGGTATGTTAACGATGGGGGTTATATGTTTCGCCGCGAAGCACTGACGCGAAAACCAGAGAGATTACATCGCACGCTTCTCGGTTTGTCTTCGGAAGATGATTGCGTGGTGGACCATATAAACCGCAACAAACTTGACAGCCGAAAAAGTAACTTGAGGGTTACTACACAGACTTATAACTGCTATAACAGTAGTTTGAGGAAAGATAACAGTACCGGTTATATTGGTGTTTCATATTCTTCAAAAGCTGGCGGATATCGTGCTGCTATCCAATGCAAGGGGGTGTATGTTAGCTTTTTCGCCGGAAATGATATCGTCAAAGCGGCGCAAATGTACAATATAGCAGCAATGCTACTTTTTGGGGATTTCGCAGGCGAGCTGAACGATGTACCAAAACCACCCTCGGATTTGATAAAACAGGTAGAAAAACGGTGTATGTTGAAAATTGAGAGCCGATTGTTAGTCGCAAACGAATGCGACTATTTTTTTGCGGCAAATTTAGGAGGTGCTGTAAATGGATGAAGTACAAGTGTTCATTCGCGCTTTGAAATACCACCGCCTGACGAGCCAGCAGCGAAAGACGCTGCGCGGACAAGCGCTCGCGGGGAACCTGACTGCGGCGCAGGCCGGACTTCAAAAAATCATGTCGAAAGGAATGTCACATGGTCATTCAAACGCTGTCGGTCGGCAAGCTCGTTCCGGCGGAGTACAATCCGCGCAAAGACCTGAAACCCGGCGACCCGGAATATGAGAAGCTGAAACGTTCGCTTTCAGAGTTTGGATATGTGGAGCCGGTCATTTGGAATCAAACCACAGGCCATGTCGTTGGCGGACACCAGCGCTTGAAGGTGTTGATCGACACCGGCGTGACCGATGTCGAATGCGTCGTTGTGGAAATGAGCGAAGACAAAGAGAAAGCGCTCAATGTCGCGCTCAACAAGATCAGCGGTGAATGGGATAAGGATAAGCTCTCGCTACTCATAGCAGACCTACAGTGTGTAGACTTTGACGTATCGTTGACCGGGTTTGACGCACCGGAGATCGATGCGTTGTTCAAGGACGCTCAGCGTGCTGGCGTTCAAGATGACAATTTCGACGTGGATGCCGCTCTCAAAGAGCCTGCGATCACGAAAACCGGCGATCTTTGGCTGCTTGGAAAACATAGGCTTGTCTGCGGCGACAGCACGAAGCGTGATGTGTTTGATCTGCTCATGGACGGCGGTCAAGCAAACCTCGTGGTCACCGATCCTCCTTACAATGTAAATTACGAAGGCAGCGCGGGAAAGATCAAAAACGACAATATGACGGATTCCGCGTTTTATGAGTTCCTGCTCGCTTCGTTTCAGAACATGGAAGCCAGCATGGCGAACGACGCGTCGATCTATGTGTTCCATGCGGACACCGAAGGATTGAATTTTCGGAAGGCTTTCTCGGAGGCAGGCTTCTATCTTTCCGGCACCTGCATCTGGAAGAAACAGTCTCTGGTACTTGGGCGAAGCCCATATCAGTGGAGGCATGAGCCGGTCTTGTTCGGGTGGAAGAAAAAGGGTAAGCACGAATGGTACGCCGATCGGAAGCAGACGACGATCTGGGAGTTCGACAAACCCAAGCAGAACGCCGATCACCCGACCATGAAACCGGTGGAGTTGCTTGCATATCCGATTCTGAATTCTAGCATGGCGAACCGTGTCGTGCTGGATCCGTTCGGCGGCAGCGGCAGTACCCTGATCGCATGCGAACAGACCGATCGCGTCTGCCGTATGATCGAGCTGGACGAGAAGTACTGCGACGTGATTGTGAAGCGGTATATCGAGCAAGTTGGTTCGCCGAAGGACATCAGTCTGGTTCGTGAAGGTGTTGAAACGCCTTACGCGGAGGTTGCGCATGCGTGAACTGACGCTTGGTAGCCTGTTTGACGGCAGCGGCGGATTTCCGCTCGGCGGTCTGCTTTGCGGGATACGCCCTATATGGGCAGCGGAGATTGAGCCGTTCCCGATTCGCGTCACGACAAAGCGAATGCCGTACATCCGCCATCTGGGTGATGTGTCGCGCATCGACGGCGCGCTGATTGAACCTGTAGATATCATCACGTTTGGTTCGCCCTGCACCGACCTGTCGGTTGCGGGAAAGCGCGCGGGACTGTCGGGTTCGCAGTCCGGCATATTTCACGAAGCGATCCGAATCGTGCGGCAAATGAGGGAAGCAACGAATGGAGCATATCCAAAATACATCGTCTGGGAGAACGTTCCCGGTGCATTCAGCAGCAACGCAGGACAGGACTTCAAGGCGGTGCTCGACGCGATCGTCGGGATCGTCGCGCAGGGAGCCGAAGTGCCTCCGCCTACGGACGGCAAGTGGCCCTACGCCGACGTGTATCTGGGAACAGGATGGAGTGTGGCATACCGCGTTGTCGACGCGCAATATTTCGGAGTCGCCCAACGCCGCCGTCGTATCTACCTTGTCGCAAGTTTTGTCGACGAACGCGCCGGAGAAATACTATTTGAGCGCGAAGGCGTGCGCAGGGATTTTACGCCGCGCACAAGCGCGAGGCAAACACCTGCCGGAGATTCTTCAGGAGGCGCTGTCGCGTCAGTTGGATTCGAACCCGGCGCGCTGAGGCGCATGGGCGGACACGCGTGGGCGGAAAGCACAGGTTGCCTTCGCGCGGATATGGGCGACAACCAAACGGCGGTCGCAATTGAGAATCACCCGATCGATGGACGTTGCAAGCTGGAGAAGGATGGATTGGTTCAAACCCTTGCCGCTCGCATGGGAACGGGTGGAATGAACGTTCCGCTCGTCATGAACCGTGCCTTCGGCGTGTGTTCCGATGGCAGCAACGCTATGCGTTCGGACAACCCCGATAGCGGATTTTACGAAGCGGCTACCGCCCGCACCCTCGACGCGAACGGCGGCAGGCCGGATTGCAATCAGGGCGGTATCGCGGTTGTCGCGTTCACGCAAAACCAGCGCGATGAGGTGCGCGATCTTGGTGGTGTCGCCGGAGCGTTATCCGCGAATATAGGAATGAAGCAGCAAACTTATACACTGCAGGGCAGCATGATCGGGCGAAGCGACCGCAACGGTCCGTTGGGCGATGGCGTGAACGAAGGCGTGTGCTTCACGCTCAATACCTCCGACCACCATGCCGTGTGTTATCCCGATCGGGTCGGGTGTCTCTGCGCAAGCGATTACAAATTTCCGCAGAACCAACAGGTGGAGGACAGCAAGTATGTGGTGGAGCCCTACCAGCGCGTTTGCGGTACGATTTCACCCGGTGCGCACCCCGGCGGGTTCAACGGGCAGGATGCGTCCAACGACATGCTTGTTCCTGTAAGAAGCGTGGAAGAACCGAGATACGCGGTACGGAGATTGACACCCGAGGAATGCGCACGCTTGCAAGGCTTTCCCGATTTGTGGTGCGCTGATCTTGGTACGGAGCATCCATCCGTTCAGGAGATCGAATGGTGGCAGGATGTCTTTGAAACACACCGCCGAATCACGGGTTCGGCAATGAAGTCGAAGACGAAAAAACAAATCGTTAAGTGGCTGAACGATCCTTACACCGACGCCGCGGAGTATAAGCTCTGGGGCAATGGAGTCGCATTGCCGTGCGTTGTGTTTGTTTTATCAGGAATTCTGTCGGAATCCGCTGTATATCTGGATGAAATAGCTTGATATTCACACCCGAAAGAGTGATGTATGTGACTACCAAATCGGAAGGAAGGTATTCACAATGCAGATCAAGTACAACGTTACAGGGGACAGACGGAAGGCACTGGTCGCGGTCATGCGCGATGTGCTGCAAGACACGACGCGATACCTTGGCGCGCCGAGCTTCGCGTTTCAGGTGGGGGCTTACACGATCGACAAGAACGGAACGGTCACTTGTCAGGAAGGCACGGACGAGGCGCAGATTGAAATACTGATCCGCGAACTGGCACACGACGGCTTCATCGGCGAACGGGTAGGCGAAGCGGCAAAGCCCGCTGAACCCACAACGGTCGAGTCGGATCAACTGAAAAAAGAAACACCTCGCACTGTCGATCCCGACCGCCTTGCAGTCGAGCTGCCGAAGGATGGCATGACGCCCACTGCCATGGAGAACCTGCGGCGGTTGGCCGCAAGCAAGACAACGTTGCTGAAGAAAGCGCTCGATACGGACAGCCTGACGATCACAGAACATTCTGACAGAATTGAGTTCGGGTGGTTCCGACCGACCAACGATCAGGCTGAGATCGCTGCATACTACCAACTGGTACAGGGGCTTTGCGAGCTGGCGCGCACACACAAGCGTGTCAGCGCGACGGAACAGGAAGTCGAAAACGAGAAGTACACCTTCCGCTGCTTCCTGCTCCGGCTTGGATTTATCGGCACGGAGTACAAAGAAGCGCGGAAGATTTTGCTGAAGAACCTCTCTGGTAACGCGGCGTTTCGTACCCTGCGGGAAGCTGGTGATGAAGAATGATCGGGATTCATCCAGAGATACTGAAACAGCTCAAAGAATATTACACACCCGGCACTCGGGTGATGCTGATTCGCATGAGTGATCCTTACACTAACTTGCGACAGGGTGACCGAGGGACGGTCAAGATGGTCGATGATAACGGGACTTATGAATAGCTGTATATAATGGAAAGCGGGGCTTAAAACGCCCCGCAATCTCTCTGATTGATTCGGAATCGCTTTCCATAATTTTTTATAATAGAATTGCGGACGAAATCCGTAAATTACTATTATAGGAGAGTGAGTTTATGGAAGCTTTTAACCAAAACATCCCAATTTCGGAACTGATTGCAAAAACCGACGCTTTGATGGTGAGCCTTGACTACAAACCATCAGTTATGAGACATTTCCGACAAGCATGGAGCGCGCTAAAAAATTACGCACTTAAGCGCGATGAAAATTGCTTAACCGCCGAGCTAGGGTACTCTTTATTGAGAGAGCATTATCACATAGAACCCTATGACCGAAAGCTGAGTTCTTTTAAATCCGTAACACGTCGCGCCGTTATGCTGCTGCTGGAATACCAAATATCCGGTGGGATTGCAAAACGATATCTAGCGCGGGATCACTCGTTCCCAGAAGGATTTGCTGAAGTCGGATCCAGCTATATCGGGCACCTATCCGACAATCTTGCGCTGCGTGAAGGTTCGATTCGCAACCATCACAAGGTTCTTGAATACGCATTTAACTATCTCGATGCAAATGGCATACACAACATTGGCGATGTAACGATTACTCCAATCAACCAATACTTGAAAACTCTAGCTGGTTATTCGAAAGGTTACATCTCGGGTCAGGTTAAAATTCTGAAACGATTCTTCACCTTTGCATATCAACAGGGATATAACGCAGTATCGTACTCTTTTCCCGAAGTATCTGTCTACAAAGATCGCAAAGTGCCGGAATACTACACACCCGACGAAGTAAAAAGGCTACTCGATGCCATTGATCGTGCAAACCCGCGTGGAAAGCGTGATTACGCTATGATCCTACTCGGTGTGCGGTACGGTTTACGGATCTGTGACATCAAAGCGCTTGAACTACGGCAGATAGACTTCGTCAACAACATAATAAGCATTACGCAACTCAAAACCGGTAAACCTCTGACTCTCGACTTACTGCCTGATGTAGGATGGGCAATTATCGATTATGTCAAAAATGGCAGACCAAAATCAGACGCGCCGACAATATTTATTCGGCACGTTCCGCCGTATACATCATTTGTTTGGACAGATAATGTCGCGCACATTATCGGGCGGTATGCCAACGCAGCAGGGATTATGACGCAGGTTCCCAAGAAAAGTAGTTTTCATATGCTGCGGTATGGTCTGGCAAGCGAACTTCTGCAAAAGAATGTATCGTTAACTACAATCTCCGGAATCCTCGGGCATTCTGAGTTGAATGTTACGACTTCGTACACACAAATTGACGTACCGCAGTTGAGCACCTGCGCGCTAGAGGTGCCACGATGATTTACCACAAACCTACGTTTGAGTTCAGCAGCGTGTTCGCAGGTTATATTCGCGAGTACATTGAACTGCGGGAGTCGCTCGGGGCACAGTTTCGCGTTCAATCTGGGATATTACGTCAGTTTGACCGTTACTGTGTTTCGATTGATTTCCAAGAACCGATCTTAAATGAGAAGATTATTACAAATTGGCTGTATTTGACGCAAGGCGAAGCGCTGCCGACGCGACGCAGTAGAATTACTACACTCAAATTGTTTTCGGATTACCTTGCTTCAATCGGATGCCAAGTTTCATGGGTACCGCATCCTGGATACGGATCATGTAAAGAACGATACATCCCATATATATACAGCGAAGATGAGATTCGGCGCATTCTCACAATTGCAGAAAATCTACCAAAGCCGCAAGGCAGATCGATGTTTTACCTGATATTTCCCGTCATTTTGAAAGTGATGTATTGCTGTGGTCTGCGTGTTTCGGAAACGCTAGAGCTCCGGGTAAAGGATGTTGATCTCAACAATGGTTCCATTTTTGTTAATCGCTCAAAGTTCGAAAACAGTCGTCGGTTACCGGTCTCGAGATCATTACTTAACGACCTTCGAATATATCGTGACGCAAACTGTGAACTAATCGGAGTGGACGAGGAATCGTTTTTCTTCCCGAACGCCAACGGTGAGCAATATAGCCAGCGGACAGTGTATGATAAGTTTCGCACAGTACTTTGGAGTAGTGAAATACCACATCAGGGACGTGGTAAAGGCCCTAGAGTTCACGATCTCCGTCATACCTTTGCAGTTCGCTCATTGCAGCAGAGCATTATGGCCGGCAAAGACCTTTACGTTTTTTTGCCGATTCTGATGTCGTATCTCGGGCACATCAAGTTATCCTCCACCGAGTATTATCTGCGCTTGACGGCCGAGATATTTCCTGATTTTCTTCGCCGGTCTGACACGGTATGCGCCGCCGCTATTCCGGAGGTGTGTGAATATGACTGATAAAGCAATGTTCTCGTATATAATATCGCGTTTCTTCCGGATATATCTTCCGGGTGAACGTGGATTTTCAGAAAACACCATTGCGTCATACAGAGATGCATTTAAACAGTTTTTCAATTATTACAACGATGTTTATGGTATACCACCGGAAAAGCTGAAGGTCAGTGATTTTTCCAGCGGTGTTGTGATCGGATTTCTGGCAAAACTTGAAGCTGATGGCAAGTCTGTATCGACACGAAACCAGAGATTAGCTGCCCTTAAATCATTCTTTAGTTTCGTAAAGTTCGCTTATCCTGAATACCTTGATATTGCTAGCTCGATTTTGGCGATACATATGAAAAAGCAACAGGAGCCAACAATTGGCTACATGAGCGTGGAGGGAGTGACCTGCCTGTTGCAGCAACCAGATGCGCGAACCCGAGCGGGGTACCGTGATATGTTAATTCTAACGCTCTTGTATGACAGTGGCGCAAGAGTTAGCGAAATCATAAATATCCACATCGGTGACATCCGAGTCCAGAGTCCCGCAACAGTGATACTGCATGGTAAGGGTTCAAAAGACAGAATTATACCGCTGTCGGAAAAAACCCTTACCTTGATCAAGTTTTATCTTGATTCGGAAAATCTCAGCAGACCTGAATGCCGTAATAAGCTACTGTTCGTAAATCACTGCGGAGAACAACTGACACGAGCTGGCGCGGCGTATATACTTCACAAGTATGTCGATGCAGCTCGAGTTACAGAACCGACTTTAATTCCAGATCGATTTTCACCGCATTGTATGCGGCACTCGAAGGCAATGCATTTATTGCAAGCCGGAGTCGCTCTGATATACATTCGTGATTTTCTTGGTCACAACAGCATTGCGACAACTGAGGTGTATGCAAAAGCCGATAGCAAAACCAAGCGCATTGCGCTTGATATGGCGTATTCTGATTTGTATCTTTCCGACCCGACATTGACCGCTTCGTGGAATGACGATGCTTCGCTGATGCGATTTTTAGAAAATCTGTGCGCAAAATGATGTTTAGTTATGGAAAGCGGTGCGATGATGAATTCTGCGAAACATAGAGGTTGCACCGCCCCGCTTTCCATTATACTCAGCTATTCATAAGTCCCGTTATGGATAGCTATCCATAACGGAACGATTCATGTGAATTGGGATTGCGGCAGTACGCTCGGCATCGTATTCGGCGAAGATGAGTGCCGGAGGATTGAGGAAAATGAGTAATCGGATGTTTGCTGCTTATGGCGTCGGGTTGAATCGTAGCGAAATGGTGAAGCATTGTCCGACCGCGAAACCGATTGGTACGACGGAGCTGAAGAATTTCAGGCTTGCGTTTCGCGGCGGCAATGCCTGCGCGGTTGCAACAATTGAGAAGGCGAAGGGCGGAAGCGTACCCGCACTACTGTGGGAGATAACCTCGCAGGACGAAGCTGCGCTCGACCGCTGGATTGGAATGCCAGAACTGTACCGAAAGATAACGGTAAAGGTACGATTGAATGGTGCGGCGACGGACGCTTATGTGTACATACTAATTGGCAATAAACCACCGAACAGGCCGAGCGCTTTCTATTACAGCACTCTTCTGGAAGGATACAAAGCGGCGGGGTTCGATGCCGAAATTCTGAAAGCGGCAATCTTAGGTGGTAGTACGGAGGGGCCGACTGCTCAATCTTGAACGGCGCAACGTGAGGCAACGTCGCCGCCACTGAACGTTTCATTAAGCGGGTGGGGCGATTGCCCCAACGGCATCCAATAACCAAACCAAGCCGGACACGGAGGCTCACACGGGCCTCCGTTTTGATTTCATGAGGAGGAGGCGGTGATGCTACGAAAACTGAAGAAATACGTGCCGACTCCATTCAAAGCGAAGGATTCGGTATATGACAAACAGGCGGCGGACAACGCAGTCGCTTTTATTGAGTGCCTTGCGCACACCAAAGGTACATGGGCGGGGAAGCCGTTTCTGCTGATCGACTGGCAGGAACAGATCATCCGCGATGTGTTTGGAACCCTGAAGACGAGCGGATACCGCCAGTTCAACACGGCGTACATAGAAATACCAAAAAAGAATGGGAAACAGCTCGCGCTCGATACGCCGATTCCGACGCCGGATGGGTGGAAACAGATGGGCGAACTAAATATTGGCGACCATGTTTTCGACGAAAAAGGCAAACCCTGTTATGTGCTGGCGATTAGCGACATTGACGATACCGAACAAGCGTATCTGTTAACGTTCGGTGATGGGAGCACGATCGTCGCGGGGGCACGGCATCTGTGGAATGTACAGGTTATCAACAACGGTCGCAGAGAGAAGCTGCTGGAAACGCAGCAAATGTACGAAGCGTTTTCGAAGTACAGCGAACACCATAAAAGCGATCCGTTTCGCAGCATATACAGAATAGCTGTCGCGGATGGATTTACGTTGCCGGAAGCCATTCTTCCGGTAGACCCATATTTATACGGCTATTGGTTGGGAAATGGATGCGCGACAAAGCCGGAGGTTACGATTCGTACCAGCGACATTGCGGGTGTGCTTCGGGGTAATCCGTACGAAGTGACATCCGCGTGGAAAAATGTTGGTGACAGCATTATCGTACGCATCCCGCATCTAAAAATCATCCTTCTTAAATCGTTCCATGACAAGCGCATTCCGAATGAATACCTGCGAGCGTCTGAACAGCAGCGTCGGGCGTTACTCAGAGGGTTGATGGATTCGGACGGTTGCATCAGTGGAGATAAGGCACAGAGCATCTACGTCAGTACAGAAAAGAATCTTGCGCTCAGCGTGCGCGATTTGCTCTGGAGTCTTGGCATCAAGAACAGCATGACGCAAGGTCTCTCCACCAGATGCGGGATACCTACAGGCGAAACGCTGTACACGATACGGTTCACTTCTTTTTCTGATTTACCTGCGAGCGGATTGGCAAGAAAACTGAAAAACCGAAAGCCACCCAAGACATCACCTCGGCGTTCAGATTTTCATTATATTCATGCGATTGAGCCTGTGCCGGAACGCGTGCCCATGCGGTGTATCCAAGTGAGTTCACCTTCACACCAGTATCTGGCGGGATCGTCCAGGGTGCCGACGCACAATTCTGAGCTTGCGGCCGCAGTCGCATTACTCTTAACCTGCGGCGACAATGAAGAACGCGCCGAAGTGTATGGATGCGCAGCCGATCGACAGCAGGCTTCCATCGTGTTTGAGGTTGCCAAGGACATGGTGACCATGTGCCCGGCGCTGGCGAAACGTGTGAAGATCCTCGCGTCGCAGAAGCGGATCGTGTACTTGCCGACCGGAAGCTACTATCAGGTGCTCTCGGCGGACGTTGCCAACAAGCACGGGTTCAATACTCATGGCGTTATCTTCGACGAGCTGCACACCCAACCGAACCGCCGCCTTTTTGATGTTATGACCAAGGGTAGCGGTGACGCGCGCATGCAGCCGTTGTACTTTCTGATCACCACAGCGGGAGACAACACCAATTCCATCTGCTGGGAAGTACACTCCAAAGCCAAGGACATCCTCGACGGCAGGAAAACCGACTCGACATTCTACCCTGTGATCTACGGTACCGAGGAGAATGATTCCTGGACGAACCCGAAGGTATGGAAAAAAGCGAATCCGTCGCTCGGAATCACGGTGGGCATCGACAAGGTGAAGGCTGCGTGCGAAAGCGCGCAGCAGAATCCCGCCGAAGAGAACGCGTTTCGTCAGCTTCGGTTGAACCAGTGGGTCAAACAGGCAATTCGCTGGATGCCGATGGACGTTTGGGACAAATGCGCGTTTCCGGTTGACCCCCAACCGCTCGAAGGACGCGTTTGCTACGGCGGTCTCGACCTTTCGTCCAGCACGGATATCACTGCGTTCGTTCTCGTGTTTCCGCCGCTGGATGAGACGGACAAGTATGTGATCCTGCCGTTCTTCTGGATTCCCGAGGAGAACATCGACCTACGCGTGCGGCGCGATCATGTGAACTATGACCTCTGGGAGAAGCAGGGCTGCCTGCTGACCACCGAAGGCAACGTCGTGCATTACGGGTTCATCGAGACGTTTATCAATCAACTCGGTAAGATGTACAACATCCGCGAAATCGCGTTTGACCGTTGGGGTGCCGTGCAGATGGTACAGAACCTTGAGGGGATGGGCTTCACGGTCGTTCCCTTCGGTCAGGGATTCAAGGACATGTCCCCACCGACGAAGGAACTCATGAAGCTGACACTGGAACAGAGGATCGCGCACGGCGGTCAGCCTGTGTTGCGTTGGATGATGGACAACATATACATCCGTACAGATCCGGCAGGAAACATCAAGCCGGACAAAGAAAGAAGCACCGAAAAGATTGACGGTGCGGTGGCTACGATCATGGCACTGGATCGGGCGCAGCGCAACTGCGGCGGAGAAAGTGAGAGTGTTTACGATGGAAGAGGCCTGCTTGTCTTGGATTAAATGAAATAATGCTCTACATATCGCGCTCTTATTTCAAAAAACGTTGCGAAAATGAAATAAGAGTGCTAAAGTATAGTTGTTATTTCATTTTGAAGGAGAGGCCTGATGAACACACGAGCGGGAACCTACCGGAGCAATATGTCTGGGGAGATGGCGTATCAGTCTTTCATTCCCACGCCGCTTCCGCCGAATCCGCCCATTGAAATGGATCGCGAGTTAACCGTAGTGCTGGTCGGCGCGCATCGCCAGCTTACCTTATTGGAGCATCTGGCGAAGCGCATACCGAATGTGGATCTGTTTGTTTCGATGTATGTTCGAAAAGAAGCTCTGATGTCGTCGCAGATAGAAGGAACACAGGCAACGTTGGAAGACGTTTTTGACCCGACGATCGACGAAAACGCGAATCGCGATGTCGCCGACGTCATTAATTATATTAAAGCGACAGAATTTGCATTGCGACGAATGGAAGAACTACCGTTATGCAACCGTCTGCTAAGGGAAACGCATGCTGTTCTCATGCAGGGCATACGAGGGCAGGAGAAAAACCCGGGCGAATTCCGCGAATCGCAGAATTGGATCGGCGCGGCGGGAAGCACGATTAAAACGGCCAGATATATTCCCCCAATGGTTGCTGATATGCAGATCGCGTTGTCGGATCTGGAAAAGTATTGGAATTCCAACGATGAGCTGGATGTGCTGATCCAGACGGCGCTGATTCATTATCAGTTTGAGACGATCCATCCATTTCTGGACGGAAACGGGAGAATCGGGCGCCTGCTGATCACGCTATTCCTCATGGAGCAGAAGGAGCTGTCGACGCCGGCACTGTACATCTCCTACATCCTTAAAAAGAACCGTATTGAATACTACGACCGCATGAGCGAAGTACGGAGAACCGGTAACTACGAACAATGGGTCCGGTTTTTTCTGGAAGCGGTTCGCGATTCCGCCGCGGATGCGGTTGAAACGATCGATTTGCTGACGGAGTTGAACCAGAGAAACGAAAAAAAGATAGAATCGCTGGGCCGATCTTCGAAGATGGCGATGACCTTATTACATTATTTGGAAGCAAATCCGATCATCGAAGTGAGGAAGACCGCTGCGGCGTTGGGCGTAACCTTCAATACGGTTTCGAAGGCGATTGAGAATTTGATCCAGCTTGGTATCCTGAAGCAAAACAGCCAAGCGGAACGAAACCGGACGTTCTCATATGAACAATATCTCGATATCCTTCGCAGAGGCACATAACACACAATTCATGCATCGAGAGCACCGCAGCTGCGGTGCTTTTTCTACGTGAAAACAAGGAGAACGCATGGGACTTCTGAATTCTATCTTCCACTCCCGCGACAAACCGAAAGATTCTCTTAATGGCAGCCGTTACAGCTTCTTCTTCGGCGGCACTTCGAGCGGAAAACCGGTGAATGAGACGACTGCCATGCAGATGACGGCGGTGTACTCCTGCGTGAGGATCCTGTCAGAGACCGTAGCGGGGTTGCCGCTGAACGTCTACAAATACAATGACAGTGGCGGGAAAGAGAAAGCGTTCAAGCACCCGCTCTACAGGCTGTTGCATGACGAGCCGAACCCTGAAATGACGAGCTTCGCGTTTCGGGAAACGCTCATGAGCCACTTGCTCTTGTGGGGTAACGCCTACGCGCAGATCATCCGAAACGCCAGAGGCGAGGTGATCGCGCTCTACCCGCTCATGCCGAGCAAAATGACAGTCGACCGTGATCAAAACGGCCGGCTTTTTTATTTATATCAGCGTGGGTCGGAGGATCCGACAACACTCGGGAAATCGACACAGGTGACACTTTCTCCCTCGGACGTGCTGCACATCCCCGGTCTCGGGTTTGACGGCCTGATCGGCTACAGCCCGATCGCCATGGCGAAGAATGCGATTGGATTGGCGATCGCAACGGAGGAGTACGGTGCGAAGTTTTTCGCAAACGGCGCGGCGCCGTCCGGCGTACTGGAACACCCCGGAACGATTAAGGATCCGCAGCGGGTCAAGGAAAGCTGGAACTCGGCATATCAGGGCAGCGCGAATTCGCACAAGATCGCGGTGCTTGAAGAGGGCATGAAATACACGCCCATCGGGATCGCGCCGGAACAGGCACAGTTTTTGGAAACGCGCAAGTTTCAGATTAACGAGATCGCGCGCATCTTCCGCGTGCCGCCGCACATGCTGGCGGACTTGGAGAAATCGTCGTTCAGCAACATAGAACAGCAGTCGCTGGAGTTTGTGAAATACACCCTCGATCCCTGGGTTGTGCGCTGGGAACAGAGCATGTGCCGGGTACTGTTCAGCGAGAGTGAGAAGCCGACGTATTTTATCAAGTTCAACGTCGACGGTCTGTTGCGCGGCGACTACGCCTCTCGCATGAGCGGGTATGCCACCGCACGGCAGAACGGATGGATGAGCGCGAACGATATCCGTGAACTCGAAAACCTCGACCGAATCGCACCTGATCTAGGCGGCGATCTTTACTTGATCAATGGGGCTATGACGAAACTGGAGGATGCGGGATTGTTCGCGGGGGCACAATACAAAAAGGAGGATTCCGCTTGAAGAAGCAGTTCTGGAACTGGGTGCGAAACGAGGATGGCACCCGAACATTGACATTGAACGGCACGATCGCCGAAGAGAGCTGGTTTGAAGACGACGTCACCCCGAGAATGTTCAGGGACGAACTGAACGCCGGCACGGGTGACGTTATTATTTGGATCAACAGCCCGGGCGGCGACTGTGTGGCGGCGAGTCAAATCTACACCATGCTCATGGATTACAAAGGGCATATCACGGTCAAGATCGATGGAATTGCGGCGAGCGCCGCTTCGGTCATCGCCATGGCGGGAACCGAAGTTCTCATGGCGCCGACGAGTTTGCTAATGATCCATAACCCATTGACGGTGGCGATCGGCGACAGCGAGGAAATGCAAAAAGCCATCGCCATGCTGGACGAGGTGAAGGAGAGCATCATCAACGCATATGAGCTGAAAACGGGTATGTCTCGCGCGAAGCTCGCACACCTTATGGACGCGGAAACGTGGATGAACGCAAATAAAGCGATCGAGCTTGGTTTTGCGGACGGCGTTTTGGAGGATGAGAAAAAACAGACATTGCGCGACGACGTCACGTTTAGTTTCTCCCGACGCGCGGTCACGAATTCGCTGCTAAATAAAGTACAGCGAAAACAGGCAATCAAACCAACCGCTGCGGAGGAGACTACCGCCGTTCAATCGAGATACCCCGCGGAGCCGCTTTACCAGCGGCTCTCTTTGATTTCACACTGAGGAGGAAACGAATGAATACGATTTTACAGCTGCGCGAAAACCGCGCGAAGAAATGGGACGCCGCGAAGGCGTTTCTGGACGAGAAGCGCGGCACGGACGGTCTGCTCTCCGCCGAGGACGCCGGGGCATACGAAAAGATGGAAGCCGAGGTTGTCGCGCTCGGCAAAGAGGTTGAGCGCCTCGAACGGCAGGCTGCGATGGATGCTGAACTAAACAAG
>JBDKRF010000118.1:0-4443 GCA_039683525.1 Clostridiaceae bacterium | reverse complement strand
AGCAGGCCGGTGTCGACAAACGTCGGGTAATCGGTATACATCGTATCTTCGCCGTATTGCTTGAGCACGTCTTCAAAGCTCGTGCCCGCTTCCAGAGCAGCATACGCTTCGTCGGCTTTTTCACGCGCATCCTTGATGAACGCTTCGTACAGCGCGTCTGCAGCGGCCTTCTTGGTCAGATAATCACTGATGATCGCTGCGCCGCCTTCGATATCGTTGACGGTCACGTTGATGCCTGTATCGGTTGCCGCCGCGCCCTGCGCCGTGTACTTGTCAGCAAGCGCTGCGAGCGCTGCTGCGCCGTACTGTGCTTCCAGCGTGGTCAGCTCGTCCTTCATCGTGGTGTAGTCGGCGGAAACTTCTCCCTTGGGCGAGATGGAGATGGAGCGAACGCGCACATAGCCTTCCGGCGTATAGAGCATCGGATCGCCACCATTCTTCTGGTAGTCTTCCGCAGCCGCGCCGAAATCGGCGGGCGTGGTGGTGTAGGAATCCTTCTGCGACTTCAGCAGGTCGTTGTAATAGGTCTGAACCTCTTCATCCGTCGCGGTGATGTCCTTGGTCACTTCCGCTTTCAACGCTTCCTTGAGGGCTGCGTTGGTGTATTGATCCGCCATGTAGGCACGGAATCCGTCGACGTCCATTTCCATGCCAGCCGAATCCAGCTGTTCCTGGAAGATCTCTTTGGTGCGTGCTTCCACATCGGTTGCTCCCTCACTCTGTGCCTGCGCGCGGAAGGAGTCGGTGTAGTACGTCATCTGATCTTCAACCTGCTTTTCGACTTCGGCTTTCTTCTCATCAGAAAGGACGATGTTCATCAGTTTGGCTTCGTAGAGCTGGATTTTGTCCGCAACCAGCGTGGAGATCACGCTGTCCTGCATGGCTTCCACGTCTGCGTCAGCAGTCGGTGCGGACATGCCATAGGCAGAGTACATGGAGACCATGTAGTTGTATTCATCCATGATTTCGCCCTTGGTGATGGTATACTCGTCGCCAACCTTGACGGCGATTTCATCGCGGCTGGGATCTGCAGCGGCGTCCGACGCCGTTGCATTCGAAGAGGTTGCGTTGGACGAACTGGCCGAGTTCGCGTTCTTGCCAGCGCAAGCCGCAAACGACAGCGTCAGGGCGACTGCTATCAGCACGGAAAGCGCTTTTTTCCAGGTGTTGTTCATCATAATCGATTTCTCCCTTGTTTATTCAGCGCCTCAGCGCAGTGGAAATGAGTCTTTACCTTATTAAACGGTTTCGATGTGGCAAATCCCATCCAATCGTGCCTTGCCATCGCGTAAACCGCAGGTTGGGGTTGTTGCCACGTTGTCCATTATATGCCTGCATCGTTGTCTACGCAACGAACAATTGTGTAAAGGAATTGTGGCAGTTTCCCCGTGATCGCCTCAGCGCTGGCGTTTTTCTGCCGTATTTCAATTGCGGGCGGATCGCTCGCAATCAGCTTTGCGCCTTCAAAGCCGGAGACCGCGGTGATGAGCTTGCCCCCGTCGAGTCTGGCGCTCTCGGAGAAGCGCAACCGCGCTTCTCCTTCGCGCACCGTCACGCTCTCGATAAACGCCATAGACGCATACGCCTTGACCTCCGAGATGCGCATGAGGTTGGTCACGCTCTCCGGCGGCTCGCCATAGCGGTCGATAAACTCTTCCGTCACGTCCATCATGCTCTCCGCGCCGTCGATCTCTGCAATGCGGCGGTAGGCTTTGAGGCGCATGAGTTCGCTCGGCACATAGTCGTGTGGGATGTGCGCGTCGATCGGGATATCCACGCTGCTCTCCGTGACGGGTTCGAGGGATTTACCCTGCTGCTCGTCCACCGCTCTTCTAATGAGCTTGATATAGTATTCATAGCCGACATCGGTGATGTGCCCGTGCTGCTCCGCGCCGAGGAGCGAGCCCGCGCCGCGAATCTCTAGGTCGCGCATCGCGAGCTGGAAGCCCGCACCAAATTGCGTGAATTCACGGATCGCCATGAGCCGCTTTGCCGCTTTTTCATTCATGACGCGGCCGGTCTGCACGGTGAAGTATGCGTATCCGATGCGGTTGGATCGGCCGACTCTGCCGCGAAGCTGATAGAGCTGGGCTAGCCCCATCTTATCCGCCTCCAGCACGATCATCGTATTGGCGTTGCCGATGTCGAGGCCGCTTTCGATGATGGTGGAGCAAAGCAGCACGTCAAAGCGCTGCTCCAGAAAATCCAACATTGCGTTCTCCAGCTGGGTTTCGCCCATCTGTCCGTGCGCGATGGTGATCCGCGCCTCGGGCACGAGCGATTCGAGCTTTCGCATCGTCTGCTCCATGCTCACGACGCGGTTGGATACCACATATGCCTGCCCCTTTCGCGCGAGCTCGCGGGAGAGCACGTCCTTGACCAGCGCGTCGGTATACTCCAGCACGTATGTTTGAACAGGATAGCGTGCCTCCGGCGGGGTCTCGATGACGCTGATATCGCGAATGCCCGTCATGGACATATTCAGCGTGCGCGGAATCGGCGTTGCGGTCAGCGTCAGCACATCCACGGTCTTCTTCATCGCCTTGATCTGCTCTTTGTGGTTCACGCCAAAGCGGTGCTCCTCGTCGATGACGAGCAAACCCAGTGCTTTATACTTCACATCTTTGGCGAGCAGTGCGTGGGTGCCGACGACGACGTCAATCTGCCCCATTGCGAGCGCTTCCTTGATGGATTCCCGTTCTTTCAGCGTCTGAAAGCGCGAGAGACACGCCATCTTTACCGGAAAATCGGCAAAGCGCGAGCACATGGTGTTGTAATGCTGCTGCGCGAGGATCGTAGTTGGTACGAGCATCGCCGCCTGCTTGCCGTCCTGAATCGCCTTAAAGATCGCTCTGAGCGCAAGCTCCGTCTTGCCGTAGCCAACGTCTCCGCAGAGCAGGCGATCCATGGGGCGAACCTGCTCCATATCCGCCTTGATCTCTTGCATGCTCTGCTTTTGATCGGGCGTAAGTTCGTAAGGGAATCGCTCCTCAAAGGTTCTCTGCCAGGCAGTATCCTTGGAGAACGAAAACCCTACCGCGCTCGCCCGCTCTGCATAGAGCGCCGCGAGATCGACCGCGAGCCGCTTTGCCGCGTTCTTCGCCTTGTTGACGCGGTTGGTCCACTCCGCTCCGCCGAGCTTGCTCAGCTGGGGTCCCATCTCCTCTTCCCCGCCGCCGACGTATTTCTGTACGCGGTCGAGCTGATCGGTCGGGATATAGAGGCGGTCTCCGCCGCGGTATTCAATGAGCAGATAGTCCTTCGTGTTGCCCTGCACCGTCAGCGGCTCCACCTTGACAAAGCGGCCAATGCCGTGCGTTTCGTGTACGATATAATCGCCCACCGAAAGTTCGGAGAACGAAAGATGCTTTTTCGCTTTGGTCTTCTTCACCGCGCGCTCCGTGCGCCCCGTGACCTCAAACTCGGTGAAGATGTTGACCTTGTATTGCGGGTAAGAGAACCCGCGCGCAAGCTGTCCCGGCAGAATCAGCGTTTTGCCCGCGGGAAGCTCCTCCGGAAGTTCGTTCATCGCGGTTGCATGCGCGTCGTACTCCGCAAGATTATGGAGCAGTTCTTCCGTCTGCTCGCCCGCGTAGATCACGGTCTTTTCGCCTTGCTGATTCAGGCGCTTGATCTCGCGCGCAATCTCGTCAAACGCGCCCATGAACTGCGGCGCGCCCCTCGACTCGAGATTCACGATCTCGCGCGGGGAAAACTGCGGATGTGTGCGTGAGAGCGCGTAGAAGAGCACGGTGCGGTTCGTGTGCAGGCGCTCCAGCGTCTCATTTGCGCTTCGTTCCAGCGCGCCCTGCTCCGGAACGCCCTCGTCCCGCTCCAGCATGGCCTTGACGCCCTCGGCAAAGCGCATTTGCTCCGTGCGCAGCGCTTCGTCGATGAGCAGCGCTTCGTCCACAACGAGGATTGCGTCGCTGTTGAGGTAGTCCAGTACGGTCTCGGTTTTTTTATAAAGAAGCGGCAGTAGAACGTCTCCGCCGACGCTTGATATGCCTTCGCTCCAGGCTTCTTCCTGATCGCTTAAGCCCGCGCGGCCCGTGATGCGTTTCAACGCTTTTTGCGTGAGTTCTTTGGGTTGCGGTGTCTCCAGCGCGGGACGGATCACGACCGCTTGAATCTGCTCCACGCTGCGCTGGGAAACCGCGTCGAAGGTGCGCATCTGGTCGATCTCGTCGCCGAAAAACTCGATGCGGACGGGGTACTCCTCGCCGGGCGCAAACACATCCACGAGGTCGCCGCGCGCGGCGCACTGTCCGCGGCCTTCCACCATCTCTACGCGCTCGTAGCCCGCGGAGACCAGTCGCTCGATGAGTGATCTCGGTTCCAGCGTGTCGCCAACGGAGATCGTGATCTGGCTGGCCGCAAACGCGCCCTTTGGCGCGAGCGCCTGCATCAGCGAAGCCGCACTCGCGGCAACCACGCAGGGTT